>JAKEHP010000400.1 GCA_022614955.1 Candidatus Methylomirabilota bacterium | reverse complement strand
GTGCGGCTCTCCCGGACCGCCTGCCCCAGGAGCAGGAGGACCTCCCCGACCGCCTGGAGAAGGCGGAGGATGACGGTCCCGGTCCCGGTCAGAAGACCAAAGCCCCTCACGGCTCCGCCTCCGCCGGCACCCCCCAGGTGATCCAGGGAAGGTAGAAGAGCCGGAGGCCGCGGCGACCGGGAGTGCTGTGGAGCTGAACGAGCCCGAGGAGCAGCCAGAGGTCCCGGACCGGTCCCCCCGCGCCCACCTCGGCGCGGTAGGCCACGAGCGGCGCGAGCTGCCAGGTCAGGAACCCTTCCGCCTCCTCCCGGCGGTAGAAGTTCCAGAGCAGGCTCGAGACGGTGTGTCCGTCCGGGCCCCGCTCGTACCGGTAGAGGCTCCAGAGAGGAGCCCAGCTCCGGCGCAACGCGGCATCCTCGGGAAGGAAGGTCTCCAGCAGCGCGAGGGCCTGAAAGGTCGCCGCGTCTCCCTCGGCCTCGTAGAAGAACAGGGGCCAGGCATCCAGGCGGTGCCGGCCCCGACCCTCCTGCGGCCGCTCCTCCCGGGTGTCCTGCACCAGATAGAACAGGATGCGACGCCGGGTGAGGCGCGAGTCCTCCCGGTCTTCGCGCTCGGTCAGGTAGAGGGGCCAGAGGACGAACTCATCGGTGCGGGTCTGGCGGACGGCGGTGCTATAGAAGGGCCAGACCCGCGTGATCCGGCGCGTCTCCCCCCGGGCGATCCGGACAATGGGCCAGGGGAGGTGCCACTCCTCGTACCCTTCCTGCCGGTCGGTGACCTTGCTGAAGAACGGCCAGAGGATGGTGGTTTCGTCCCGCTGGGGGGAGCGGAGCAGGCTGTAGAAAGGTAGGAGGATCCGGACCCACTTCGGGTTCTCGGTGTCCAGGTCCAGGTCCTGGGTGAAGCCGAGCGGCCAGAGGGTAAAGGTCTTGTCGAAGCGCCCGGGCCAGACATCCCGGCCGTATAGGGGCCAGACCTGCCAGCCGGACTGCTCCGGGCCCGACCAGACCGCGACGAAGGGCCAAGGCAGGTGGGTGGTCCGGAGATCGTCGTTGACGGTCCGAGCGTAGAGGGGAAAGAGGGCGAAGGTGATGTCGTCCCGGCCGAAGCGGTCCCGGAGGTGCCCCCCGAGGGGGAAGAAGGCGAAGTACCCGGGCCGCCCGGGGCTACCGGTGCGCCAGAAGAGGAACGGGTAGAGGGAGACCTCGGACGGGGTGGCCTCCTCCCGCCCCGGCGGCTCCAGCTCAGCCCGCCGGAAGAGCGTGAAGAACCGCCAGTCCACGTCCTCCCGCTCTCGCGCGTAGGCCCCGATGGGGTACAGGAGATCGGCCTCCGTGCTGTCGGTCTCGGCGTCCGTCTCGCGCAGGATGAGGGGCCGGAGCCCCAGGGTCGTCCGGGCCCCTTCCTCCCGGTAGACGCCCAGAGGGCCCAGGGCGCTCCACTCCACCGGCGCGCCGCCCGGCCCCTCCTGGCGGTCGAGGAGCGGCCACAGGTGGGGCCCGGCGGCGCAGCCGGGGGCCGCCGCCAGGAGAAGCGCGAGGAACCCGAGCGCGGCCCCCCTCCCCCGCCCCCGGCCGGCGGCTCTCAGAGGGGCGCCCTCCGTTGCTCCAACTCCTCGAACCGGGTGTACTCCCGGAGGAAGGAGAGGAAGACCGAGCCGGTGGGGCCGTTCCGCTGCTTGCTGACGATGATCTCGGTGGTCCGATCCTCCCCGTCCGCCTCCTCCGTGAGCCCGGCCGCCTCGCTCTTCCTGGCCCGCTCCTGCGCCTGGTAGAACCCCTTCCGGTAGAGGAAGGCGACCACGTCGGCATCCTGCTCGATGGCCCCGGACTCCCGGAGGTCCGAGAGCTGCGGCCGGGGCGGGGTCCGGGACTCCACCGCCCGGGAGAGCTGGGAGAGGGCCATGACCGGGACGTTCACCTCCTTGGCCAGGGCTTTCAGGCTCCGGGAGATCTCCGAGATCTCCTGCTGGCGGCTCTCCACCCGGCCCCGCCCCCGGATGAGCTGGAGGTAGTCCACGATCACGAGCCCCAACTTTCCCTCCGCCTTGAGCCGGCGGGCCTTGGCCCGGATCTCCAGGGTGGTGATGGCCGGGGTGTCGTCAATGTAGATGGGCATCTCGGACAGCCGCCCGGCGGCTTTGGTCAGCTCGGGCCAGTCGCGGGGTCCCAGCTTCCCGGTCCGGAGCCGGTGGGAGTCCACCCGAGCCTCGGTGCAGAGCATCCGCTGGACGAGCTGCTCCTTGGCCATCTCCAGACTAAAGACGGCCACGGACGTGGGGGGATCCGCTCTCGCGGCGTTGGCCGCCACGTTCAGGGCGAAGGAGGTCTTTCCCATCGAGGGGCGCCCGGCCACGATGATGAGGTCGGCGGGCTGGAGGCCGGAGGTAAGCTCGTCCAGGTCGCCGAAGCCAGTGGGGACACCGGTGATGTGGGCCTGGCGCTCGTAGAGCCGCTCGATGTGCTCGAAGGTCCCCTTGAGAATATCTTTCACCGGGATGAAGGCCCGGGGGGAGACCTTGTCCTCGGAGATCTCGAAGATCCGCTTCTCCGCCAGGTCCAGCACGTCGTCCACGCTCTCCGCATCCTCGTAGCCCATCCCCACCAGATCAGTGGCAGTGGCGATGAGGTGGCGCAGGAGCGCCTTGTCCCGCACGATGCGGGCGTGGTAGGCGACGTTGGCGGCTGTGGGGACTGCCTCCAGGAGGGCGGCGAGCGCGGCAGCCCCCCCGACTCCCTCCAGCTCCCCCCGCCGGCGGAGCTCGTCGGTGAGCGTGATGAGATCCACCGGCTCGGTGCGGCCGAAGAGCGTCAGGGCGGCGTCGAAGATGCGGCGGTGGGCGTCCTTGTAGAAGTGGTCCGGGCGGAGGGCGTCAATGGCCTTGAGGAGGGCCTCGTTGTCCTGGAGGATCGCCCCCAGGACCGCTACCTCCGCCTCCAGGTTCTGGGGCGGGATGCGATCGTGCCTGACCTGCGGGATCGTCATGGGAGGTGGGGAGCTCAGGCCCGGACGACCGTGACCCGCACCTCGGCCGCCACCCCGGCGTGGAGCCGAACCGGCACCCGGAACTCTCCCAGCGCCTTAATCGGCTCCGCCAGGATGATCCGCCTGCGGTCCACCTGCACCCCCTCCTTCGCCAGGGCCTCGGCGATGTCCAGCGCCGTGACGGACCCGAAGAGGCGGTCCTGCTCCCCGGCGGCCCGGGGAAGGGTGAGGGCAAGGCTCGTGAGGCGCTCCCCCTTCTCCCGCGCCTCCCGCAGGACCCGGTCCTGTCGCTTGGCCGCTCGGGCCTTGATCTGGCCCAGGGCCCGGAGGTTGCCGGGGGTGGCCTCGACGGCCTGGCCCTGGGGGATGAGGAAGTTGCGCGCGTACCCCCCGGCCACCGTCACCTGGTCGCCCGGCTTCCCCAGTTTCTCCACCGTCTCCAGTAGGATCACCCTGGTCTGCATCCCGTCACGCTCCCGGGGCCGCCCGCGGCGGCTCCCCTACCGGGCGGTCCGCTCCCGGCGGCGGAACCCGCACCAGATATCGAAGAGGCCCAGTGCCGCCACGGCGAACGCCGTGAGCGGCTGCAGCAGGAGGAGCAGGAGGCCGAAGGCCCAGATCCCCGGGGGCAGGCGAAAGCGGCGGGCCAGCTCGGCCGCCACCGCCACCCCCTCCACGAAGTAGAGCCCGATCACCGGGACGAAGAGGTTCAAACCCAGCTGCCTGGTGGCGGGGAGGACCGTTAGACTGCCGGCCCCGATGAAGCCCCAGACCCAGCCGTCCGCCAGACGCCACTCCCCGAGGGGGGGGAGCGAGGTGCCCAGGCGGCGGAGGATCGCCCCGGCGACCCCGTACACCAGCACGGCCGTGAGGAGCTCGGCGGTGGTGAGCAGGCCGGGGAGCAGCGCTACGACCGCGTCCCGCAGGCCGCCCATCCAGGCGGCCAGGTCCCGCACCTGCTCCCCCGGGAGCCCCGCGCGGCTCGCGCCGGCGACAAGATCGTTCAGGACCCCATCCACGTGGGCGCCGAACGCGGCAACGGCGGCAACCGGCCGGAAGCCGACCCCCCAGCCTACCTGGAGGGCGACGCCGACGAGCCCCGCCCCGGCCCCGGCCAGGACGGGCGGCACCGGCGTCTTGGCCCAGCGGGCAACCGCGCCCATCGCCAGGGCGGGCGCCACCCCCTCCAGGAGGAAGGCCAGAGCGACCCGGGCCTGTACCGCGAACCCGATCAGGGCAGCGCCGGCCCCGACCGCCGCCGTCACCGGAAGTCCCCATCGCCCCGCCAGAACCACGAGCGGAATGGGGCTCAGCCCCGTGAGCAGGCCCCCCGCCGGGAGGAACAGCCCGGCCATAAAGAGCACCAGGGCAGCCCCCCCGAGGGCTGCCGCCTCCACACCCCGTCTCGCCGCCGCCACGGTCTTCCCCTCAGGACAGCTCTGCCGTGAACGGAAGGAGGGCGACGCTTCGGGCGCGGCGGATGGCCCGGGTGAGCTGTCGCTGATGGATGGCGCAGTTGCCGGAGATGCGCCGCGGGATCATCCTCCCCCGGTCGGTCACGAAGTTTCGGAGGCGCCGAGCGTCCCGGTAGTCCACCGCCTCGATCTTGTCCACGCAGAACTTGCAGACCTTCGGCCGCTGGTAACTCCTCTTTCGCTTCAGCATGCACACTCCCTGGTGACCGCGTGAGCCTCAGAAGGGGACATCGTCCTCCCCGCCCGCCTCGGGCGCCCGGACCGGCTCGGCCTCCGGCTCCGGCGCGCCGCCCCCTTCACGCCGGCCGCCCAGGAACTGCACCCGTTCCCCCACCACCTCGTGCTTGCTCCGCTTCTGTCCGTCGGGGGTCTCCCAGGAGCGCAGGGTCAGGCGCCCCTCGATCAGGGCACCCCGGCCCTTCTTCAGATACTCGGCGCAGGTCTCCGCCTGCTTCCCCCACACGACGATGGTGATATAGCAAACCTCATCGCGCCGCTCCCCGGCCTGGGTGGTGTAGGACCGGTTCACGGCCAAGTCGAAGGAGCAGACCGGGGAGCCGCTGGGTGTGTAGCGGAGCTCGGGATCCCGGGTGAGGTTGCCCATGAGAATGACTTTGTTGAAGTTGGCCATCTATGATGCCTCCCCGGCGGCAGGGCTCGCCGGAGCCTTCTCCGGCGCCTCCGGCCGCCGCGCCCTGGGCTCCTCCACCCGGACCGAGAGGTACCGCAGGACGGTCTCGGTGATCTTCAGGTTCCGCTCCACTTCCCGCAGGGCGGCCGGGGCCGCCGTGAAGCGACAGAGGACGTACACCCCCTCCCGTTTCTTCTTGATCTCGTAGGCCAGCCGCTTCTTCCCCCACTTCTGCAGGTCCTGGACCTGGCCGCCCTCCTTCCCGATCAGCCCCTTCAGCCGCTCGATTTCCCCCTCGACCGCCTCCTCCGACAGGGCGGGGTCGTAGACCACGATCACCTCATAGCTCCGCATCCCGTTCACCTCTCCTCCTGACCCTCGCCCTCAGCCGCCCCGGGGGTGCCGCTCGGCGGCCGGACGTTGAGCCGGTTCATGGCCGCCGTGAGGCCCTCCGCCAGGATGAGGAGAACCCCGTCGGCCGCGCGCGCGATCATGCCCTCAGCGACCTCCTTCTCCTCCGAGGTGAAGACCCCCAGCACGAACGCCGGGGTCTCGGGCTTGCCGGGGGGGCGGCCCACGCCGAGCCGCAGGCGGGGGAAGGCCGCCGTGCCCAGCGCCTCCTGGATGGCGCGGACCCCCTTGTGGCCCGCGTGTCCCCCCTCCCGGATGACCCGCAGTCGGCCGAGCGGCAGGTCAATGTCGTCGTGGATGACCAACAGGCGTTCCGGCGGCAGCCGCAGGTGCTCCACCCAGGTCCGGACCGGCTCCCCACTCAGGTTCATGTACGCCTGGGGCAGAACGAGGGTGACCGGCACGCCGGCCAGCGTGGCCGTCGCGCAGAGGCTCTCGAAGCGCCGGCGCCGGCACGGGACCCCGGCGGCCGCTGCCACCGCCTGGAGAACCCGGAATCCGACGTTGTGGCGGCTCGCGCTGTGCTCCGGCCCCGGGTTCCCCAGGCCCACCACCAGCCACACCCGCGGGCCCGCCTACTTTCCTTCCTTCTCTTTCCGGGGCGCCTCGGCCTTCTTGGCGGGCTCGGCCTTCTTGGCGGGCTCGG
>JAKEHP010000399.1 GCA_022614955.1 Candidatus Methylomirabilota bacterium | reverse complement strand
GGCTGGAGCAGGCGGTGGCGGCCGACCCCGGCGTGGAGAACCTCGTCGCCCTTGCCCAGGCCTCCTTCATCTGGGGGGAGGTCCGGGCCGAGACGCGCGAGGGGAAGCTGGAGGCATACGACCGCGGGCGGGAGGCTGCCCGCCGTGCCGTGGCGCTCGAGTCGCAGAACGTGACCGCCCGCTTCTGGTACGCCACGAACACCGCCCGCTGGGGGCAGGCGAAGGGCGTGTTCCGCTCGCTCTTCCTCCTTCCCACGATCCAGGAGGAGATCGGGATCATCCTCGGGCTGGACCCCGCCTTCGCGCCGGTCTACGCCCTAGCCGGGAATGTGTTCTACGAGGTGCCGCGCCTTCTCGGGGGTGACCTCGAAAAGGCCGAGGCGGCCTTCCGCAAGGGACTCGCGCTGGACCCGCACTTCACCGCCATGCGTGTCGGTCTGGCCAAGACGCTCCTCAAGAAGAGCCGGGTTGCCGAGGCGCGGCAGGAGCTGCTGGCGGTCCTGGAGGAGCCGGCGCCACGGAACCGCGCGGACTGGACCCTGCAGGATGCCCGCGAGGCCCGCGTGCTGCTCGAGTCTCTCCGAGACGGCGCATGACACGACGGCCTGGCCCAATGCCGGCCGGAGGCGGCGCGTTTCCAGAGCCCCGACCCTAATCCCTGCCCAGAGTTGCCGGCACTCCCCATGCCTGTTATAATCCCGCGCGTCGCAGGGCCCCCACGGGCGCCCGTTCCCCTGCCAGGCCCGCCGGCCCTCCGAGCCGCTGACGCTGACCCGCTAGCTCAGTTGGTAGAGCACCTGCCTTTTAAGCAGGGAGTCGAAGGTTCGAATCCTTCGCGGGTCACCACCCCGGGCGTCCCCATCGTCTAGCTGGCCTAGGACCCGGCCCTTTCAAGGCCGAAACGCGGGTTCGAATCCCGCTGGGGACACCAAATTGATTTTGTTGAGGTTGTAGGCTCCGGGTTTGAGGAACATGCGCTTGTTCCTCAAACCACTTTCGCCGGCTGCATCTATCCGACCAGCATCCGCTGGGCTTGATCTTCGTAGAACGCGACGGCGCGCTTGAGTTCAGGCGGCCGAATCCGGGCGTAGAGCTGTGTCGTGTCGATCCGCGCGTGCCCCAGAAGCGCCCGGACCTCTTCCAGATCGTGGCGCTGCGAGAGGACCTCCACGGCCACTCCGTGGCGCAGGTCGTGGGGTTTGAGTTCGGGGTAGCCGATCCGCCGCCCGTAGACCTTGCACAGCCTCCAGACGTTCTTGCCCGTCATCGGCTCGCAGGCTCTCCCCCCATCCCGGCGGCCCCACTTCGACCAGAAGAGCGGCGTGTCGGGGGTGACCGCCCCTAGCTGGGGGGCGAGCACCCGCTCCACGTATTCCTGGAGGAAGCGCATGACCGCCGGGGGGACGGGGATGTCCTGCGTCCTGCCCCCCTTGACCCGCACCCCGCGAAGCCCCCAGTCGCCGTCGAGGTGCCGGACTCGGAGCGCGGCGAGCGAGGCGCGCCGCATGCCGGTGAACCGGAGCAGCGCGAAGAGCGCGACATCCCGGGGCCGCCCCCGCGCCACGGCCGCCCGGACCAGGCCGTCCATGAGCGCCGACCCGGGCACCTGCGCGGGGGGCTCCCGATGGTGCGGGGGACGGTCCAGGGGGGCCACCGGATTGGCCAGCAGGAACTCGCGCTTCACGAGCCAGATGCAGAAGCTCGACAGGGTCGACTGCCGGCAGCGCAAGGTGCTCAGCGCCAGATCAGAGGCCGCCATGTCGTCCATCCAGGCCTGAATGGTAGGTGCTCTCAGGTCCGCGAGCCGGGCGAGCCGCCCCTCCCGGGCCCGGACAAAGCGCAGGAACTGCTCGAGGTTCCAGCGATAGGTCCTTGCCCCTCCTTCCGTTCTCCCCCGCTGATTCCGCTGATACTTGCAGAACTGTTCGACTAGGTCGATCAGCTGGTGGGCCATGGTCTCGGTCCTCCGACCCGAGCCACGACCACGTTTTCGCCCGAGGGGAGTATGCGGGGGAACGACCCACCCGTCAAGCGCCTCGGAGGCGCCCGGAGACGCGGGGCGGGGCGCCGGCAGATCTAGGGCTTGGCCACTCCGAGCGGCCGTCATCGGCTCATCGCGATTCTCGATCCCCATGAGCACGATAAGGACCCGACCCGTGATCTGTTGACGAACGTTTCAGCCTTTACGTCATTCACTGAACACGGTGAAGAACCGCGCAAAAAAAATCAGCAGACGGCCTGGTAGACAAACTGCCGCCCCCCGCTTTCCGGCGCCCCGTCCTTGGTTCTCACCAGGAGCGCCATCGTCTGGAGCTTCGCAAGCCGGTTGCTGATGGCACTGATCCCCACGCCCGGGGCGATCGCCAGCACCTCGCGCGCGGTAATTTTGCCCTTGCGCACCGCGAGCTGGTAGGTCTCCGCCAGCTCCGACCCGATCTTGCCCAGCAGCTCGATCTTGCCCCCCTTTGTGAGCTTCGGGCAGACCAGGTCGCGAATCGCGAAGAGCGCGGCGATGTTCTCCTCCACGCTCGGCGCGAGGTCCTGGAGGAGGATGAAGCGGGTCCCGAGTTCGCCGCTCCGGATGCGCCGGAGGACGCGCGTCAGCAGCTCGTCGGCGCAGGAGAAGTCCATGAAGCGCACCTGCCCGAAATCCACCGGAAGGAGGCTGTCCGGCTCGGTGGCCGCCAGGTGCGCCAGCAGCCGTTCCGCCAGCTCGCGCCCCTCTCGCCGGCCATTGAGCAGGTCCGTTCGGCCCCGCACCGCGTGGGGTTTCTGCCGTTTCAGCCCGGCCATCAGCGGGCATTTCATCATGTTCACTAAATACGATAAACAACAGCCCGTTGTCAAGGCCTTTTTTGCGCGCCCCGCGCGGACAGGCTGATCGCCAGCTGGGTGCCGGGAAACGGGCCGGCGGCGAGGCGGCGGGCTCGGTGGCGCAGATACAGCCGGGCGTCGCCCGAGCGGAGGTGCAGGCTCCCCCGGTACTCCCCCACGATCTTCGCCACCATGAAGAGCCCCAGGCCGCGGTC
>JAKEHP010000398.1 GCA_022614955.1 Candidatus Methylomirabilota bacterium | reverse complement strand
TCGGCGGAGGCGACCCGGCGCGATGTGATCGTGAGCCTCATCGCCGAGGTGGCCCGAAACTATTTCGAGCTGCGAGGGATCCAACATCAGCTTGAGGTGGCGCACAAAAACGCGGAAAACCAGCGGGCGACCCTGGATCTCACGATCGTGCGCTTGGAAGGGGGGCGCGGCACTGAGCTCGACACCTCCCGAGCACGGGAGCAATTGAACTCAACCTTGGCCAGTATCCCGCCACTCGAGACCACCACCAAGCGAGCAATACATCGGTTGGGTGTTTTAACGGGCCAGCGCCCGGCGGCGCTCACCGCAGAGCTCGAGAAGTCTTTGCCGTTGCCGGCCGCACCAAAGTTGGTATTGGTTGGAAGGCCCGAGGCACTTCTCAGACGCAGGCCCGATATCCGCGCCGTCAGTGGAGATCAATCGCTCCACACCCTACCGGCCCTTCCCGGAGCGGTTACCGGGAGTCCCCGCCGGCCGGCAGGCCCAGCTCCCGCATCGCGAGCTGGATGTCCTCCCAGCAGGCCTTCTTCATGTTCGGATTGCGGAGGAGGTAGGCGGGGTGGTAGGTGGCGACCACCTTCCGGCCGTTCGAGACGTGGACGCGCCCCCTCAGGCGGCCCAGGGGGGCGGTGGTCCGCAGGACGTGGTGGGCGGCATGGAGCCCTAGCGCGATCACGATCTCGGGGTCCACGAGCTCGATCTGGCGGTCCAGGTAGGGGGTGCAGAGCTCCGTCTCCTCCGGGGCGGGCTCGCGGTTCTCCGGAGGGCGGCACTTGAGGACGTTGGCGATGTAGACCTCCGAGCGGGGGAGGCGCATCCCCTTCTGGACGATGTCGGTCAGGAGCTTTCCGGCCGGTCCGACGAAGGGCAGGCCCTGCTGATCCTCGTGCAGGCCCGGGGCCTCGCCCACGAATAGAACCCGCGCCCGGGGACTGCCGTCCGCGAACACGGTCTGCGTGCGGGACTGGCACAGCGCGCAGGCCGTGCAACCGGCGACGAGGGCGCGCAGCTCCTCGAGGTCCCGGCAGGCCCGGGC
>JAKEHP010000397.1 GCA_022614955.1 Candidatus Methylomirabilota bacterium | reverse complement strand
GGATCAGGCACCAGGTGTAGGTCCGCCGGAGCTTGGCGAGCGTCCGGGCCGGCCCTCCCTGCTGGAGCTTCAGGATCAGGGCAAGGATCGCCCCCGCCCCGGTGGCGGCCACCAGGAGGAAGAGGGCTCCGCCGAGCCGGCTGTCCATCCAGAGGGGCTGGGCCGTGGCGGAGAGCAACTGGCCGGTATAGGCCGCCAGGAAGAAGGCGAAGAGGCCGCCGAAGAGGCTCAGCGTCCGGCGGGGGGCGAGCAGGTCTGGCCGCTCGTTCCAGCTCAGGTAGGCGGAGACGGCGGCGAAGGCTCCGAAGATCCCCAGGCCCCACGCGCCCACGCTCATGGGGGAGTAGAACTTGAAGTGGAAACCCAGGATGGTGATCGCCCCTTCCCCGATGGCCGTCGAAGGCTTGGGGACCCACAGCATGTGAAGGAAGCGTCCGGGCATCCCCAGGTCAATGATCAGCAGGAGCCCAAGGACGGGTGCGAGGACCAGGGCCAGCGTGTAACCCGTGCGGGCCACCCCCCGATCTTCGGCCGACCCGAAGTTGTCGGCGATGGCGGCCAGGGCATAGGAAGCCCCCGCGATCCCACCCAGGAAGAAGTAGAGGTCAATCAGCCAGGGCCACCCGGGTGGCTGGGTCATCGGGTTTCCTCCCCTGTGGGGGCGGGGGCCGGACCCCCGCCCCAGGCCAACTGGCCGTTAACTTCCCTGCCCGCGCTCGCGGAAGGCCACGACGGCCCCGATGGCCACGCCGACGGCCGAGAGGATGCTCCACCCGGAATCCAGGGGGACCTTCCGCTGCGGGAGCGGAACCGGCTTGGGGGGCAGGCCGTAGACCTCCGGCTTGTCCAGGAGGAGGAAGAAGGCGTGCAGGCCGCCCACCACGTCGTCATCCACGCCGTAGAGCTGGGCGTCCTTCTCCCCCTGCTTCCGCAGCACCTCGAGCCGCTTGCGCGCCTTGGCCACCAGCTCGTCGCGGAACCCGAACTGGATGGAGTCGGTCGGGCAGGTCTTGGCGCAGGCCGTGGGCATCCCCTCGTGGATCCGGTCGTTGCAGAAGGTGCACTTGTTGACCCGCCCCGTGCCGGTGTTGAAGCTGATGACGCCGAAGGGGCAGGCGGAGACGCAGTACCGGCAGCCGTTGCAGATGTCCTGGTTGACGTTGACGGTCCCGAACTCGGTCCGGTAGATGGCCCCTGTCGGGCAGGCCTCCAGGCATCCGGCCTGCACGCAGTGCTTGCAGACGTCGCTCATCAGGAGCCACTTCGGGTCTCCCTTGGCGTCCTTCTTCTCGATGAACCGCACGAGCCGCCAGGTCTTGTCGGTGAAGTGGGGCTGGTTCTGGTAGCTCCCGGTCCAGACCGGCTCCTCCCAGGAGAGCTGGTTCCACTGCTTGCAGGCGACCTGGCAGGCCCGGCAGCCGATACAGACCGAGGTGTCGGTGAACATCGCCAGGGCTTTAGCCATCGCTAGACCTCCCCCTTCTTCACGTCGCAGAGCAGCGCCTTGCTCTCCTGGATGAAGGTGGTCGGATCCCCGAGGCTGGCGACGAGGTCGTTGGTGATGTCCCCCTTGGCGCTCGGGATGGCCCCCTGGTAGCCCCAGTGCCACGGAATGCCCACGTGGTGGACCTTCTTCCCGTTAATGATAAAGGGCCGGAACCGGTCCGTGACCAGGGCCCGCGCTTTGATCTTGCCGCGGGCGCTCAGGATGGTCACCATCTCGCCGTTCTGGATCCCCTTCTCTTTGGCCAGATCGGGGCTCATCTCTATGAAGTGGCCGGTGAACAGCTCCGAGAGCCAGGGGACGTGCCGCGACATGCCGGCCGCGTGGTGCTCGGTCAGCCGGTAGGTGGTGAGCACGATCGGGAATTCCTCGGGCTTGCCGAGCCGGTTCTTGTCCCCGATGTCCCACACCTTCGCCACCGGATTGGTGTCGACCCGGGAGAGAAGGTTCTTGGTCGGGGACTCGAAGGGCTCGTAGTGCTCCGGGAACGGGCCGTCGGCGAGGGGCCCGAACAGGGCCCCCTTGCCGTCGGCCCGCATGATGAAGGCGTCCTGGCCGCCCAGCCCCTTGAAGGGCCCGTCGGCGAACTTCGGGGCATCGGGCGCGAGGTCCGCCTTGAAGTCGGGGACATCGTTGCCGACCCACTTCTTCTGGGCCGCATCCCACCAGATGACCTTGGTCTTCTCGCTCCAGGGCTTGCCCTCGGCGTCGGCCGAGGCCCGGTTGTAGAGGATCCGGCGGTTGGCCGGCCAGACGAAGCCCCAGTTGTGGGCGAGGTAGTCGCCGGGGGCCGACTTGTCGCGCCGGAGCGCCAGGTTCTTCCCCTCCTCCGGGTAGGCCCCGCTGTAGATCCAGTTCCCGCAGGCGGTGCTCCCGTCGTCCCGGCAGTCGCCGAATCCCTTGATGGGCTGCCCCTTCT
>JAKEHP010000396.1 GCA_022614955.1 Candidatus Methylomirabilota bacterium | reverse complement strand
CGCCGCGGGGCCTTCGACATCGTGTACAGCATCGGGGTCCTGCACCACACCCCCGACTGCGAGAAGGCCTTTCGGCAGCTCGTCCCCTTCGTCCGCCCCGGCGGACGGCTGTGCGTGTGGGTGTACGGGACCATGGGGCCGTGGGAGCGTTTCGCCCGGCTCTATCGCCGGGTGACGGTCCGGATGCCGCGCCGGCTGCTCCACGCCCTGTGCCACGCCGCCATTCCCTGGTACCACGTCTGCCGCCTCCCCCTGGTCGGCCCCCTCCTGTGGACCCTCTTCCCCATCAGCCTCCACCCGAACCCGGACTGGCGGGCCCTCGACACCTTCGACTGGTACTCCCCCCGGTACCAGTCCCTCCACACCTTTCCCGAGGTATACCGCTGGTTCCGGTCGGAGGGCTTCGTGGACATCGCCCTCCTCGACTTCCCGGTTGCCGTGGCTGGCACGCGACTGGTGGGGGGCTGAGCGATGGCGGGACCGGCGGTTTGCATGTTGAGCGCGTCTTTCGTACCGACCCTGGGCGGAACGGAGCGGCAGTGCTGGCTCCTCAGCGAGTGGCTGGCGGGGGTGGGCGTGCCGGTCGCCGTCCTGACGAGCGCCGGGAGGAAGGGGGCAGCGAGGCCGGCGGCACCCTTCCCGGTCCATCGGCTGCCCAGCGGGTCCGCCCATCCCTTGGCCGGGCTCAGCTACGCCGTGGCGGGCGCCTGCTGGCTGGCGACCCGCGGGGGGCGGTTCAGCGTCTTGCACGCCCACCAGGCGCTGTCCCCCGCGCTGGCCGCCATACTCGCCAAGCGGCTGCGACCGCGATACCGCGTGGTGGTCAAGGTGGCCTGCAGCGGAGACTGGAGCGACTTCCGCCTGGCCCGGGCGCGCCCCTTCTACCGGCGCCGGATCGCCCTGCTCCGGGAGGTGGATCGGTTCGTGGTGCTCAACCAGGAGAGCGCCGCGGAGCTGGAGGCGGTCGGGCTAGGGGCGGTGCCCGCCCGCGTCATACCGAACGGGGTTGACGTCCAACGCTTTGCCCCCGCGGCGCCAGCCGAGCGGCTAGCCCTGCGGGTGCGCCTCGGCCTCCCCGCGGGTGAGCCAGTCGCCCTCTTCGTGGGGCGATTGGAGCGGCGAAAGGGCCTAGACCTGCTCCTCGCGGCGTGGGCCGACCTGGTGCGCCGCGGCGGGGCGCCGCGCCTCCTCATCGCCGGGCCGGGGGAGGCGGGGCCGTGGATCCGCCAGGCGCAGGCGCTGGGCCTGGAGGGGCGAGTCGAGTTCCTGGGGGGGCGCACCGACGTGGCCGACCTGTACCGGGCGGCCGACCTGTTCGTCTTCCCCTCGCGCGCCGAGGGCTGCCCGAACGCGGTCCTGGAGGCGATGGCCTCGGCCCTTCCCGTGGTGGCCACGGATGTGGCGGGCAATCGGGAGGTGGTCGGGGAGGACGGGAAGGCGGGCTGGCTGGTGCCGACGGAAGCCCCGGCGGCGCTGGCCGAGGCGGTGGGGACGCTGGTGGCGGCCCCCGCCCTGCGTCGGCAGATTGGAGCGGCAGGCAAAGCCGCCGTCCTGGACCGGTTCGCCATGGAGCGGGTGGGCGCCCAATACCTTTCCCTGTATGAGGAGCTGCAAGGGTGACGGGACGGGGGGCAGACCAATGGCCGTGCGAACGGCAGGACTCGCCTCTGGATCGCAGCGGAGCTTCTCGCCCACCTGTGGAAGCGCAAGCTCTGCTGGATGATCCCGAGGGTCACGGTCCTGCAACCCCGTGGCTTTCTAAAAGCGCTCGCCTCCTTCCGGTCTTGATCTACGCTGCAGTCTTTTCCAATGCCCGCTTTTTCCTCGAACGCACCTCCGGCATTCTCGCATATGTTCTCGCAACACTCATCGTCTTGACGCTGATCCTCATCGTCAAGGAAACAGCACACCTCATCGCATCCCGCCTGGGCCTGAACGTCAGGCTGAATTTCCTCGCGAATCTGGTGCTCGTGGCTGGTTCTGCGATGCTCTCATTCATATGTATCGAGACAGGCCTTCAGATCTCTGCCGGATTTCACAACCCGAAAGACAAGGCGGGTTTTTTGAACACGCTCACGATGCCGGCCGAGTGGGAAAGGAGACCCGCACACATCGAAGGTTCGGCGTCTGCCTATTACTGGCACAACATCCTCCACGTGCACAACAGCGATCATATGCGATCGATAGGGAAATTCCCCCCAAAAAAGCCTGGCACGTTTCGCATACTTGCCCTCGGAGATTCCTTAACCTATGGATACGGAATTGCAATGGAAGACACCTACCCCACCGTGCTGGAAAGGGAGTTG
>JAKEHP010000395.1 GCA_022614955.1 Candidatus Methylomirabilota bacterium | reverse complement strand
ACGGAGAGGGCCCAATCAATGAACTTCTTGGCCAGCTCCGGCTCCGGCCCCCCCTTGATGAGCGACATGGCCCCGATCTCGTAGCCGGTCCCCTCCTTCGGGAACGAGATGACCACGGGGTAGCCCTTGGCCGAGCCCTTGGCGATGATGTCGTGGGAGAAGGAGATCGCCACCCCGACCTCACCGAGGCCGGCCTGCGTCACAGGCGCCGAGCCGGACTTGTCGTAATGGTGGACGTTCGCGTTCATCTTCTTCCAGTACTCGAAGGCCTTGTCCTCCCCCCACATCTGGACCAGCGTCGCCAAGACCGTGTACGAGGTCCCGGAGGTATAGGGGAACGCGATGGCGACCTGCCCCTTGAAGGCCGGCTTCAGGAGATCCTCCCAGGAGGCGGGGGGCTCGGCATTGATCTTCTTCAGAGTGTTGCTGTTGGAGCCGAAACCGATCGCCCCGAAGTAATAGCCCACCCAGTGCCAGTCGGAATCGTGGCCGTTGGCGGGGAGGGTCCAATCCAGGTTCGGCTTGTAGGGGGCCAGCAGGCCGAACTTCTTGCCGGCGATGTGCTCCTGGGAAGGCCCGCCGAACCAGATGCTGGCCTGCGGGTTGCTCCCCTCCGCGCGGATCCGCGTCAGCACCTCCCCCGCGGACATCCGGACCCATTCGACCTTGATGCCGGTGTCCTTCTCGAACTCCGGGATATAGAGCTTGGTCTCGTTCGTGTCCAGGGCCGAGTACATGTGCAGGACGCTCGCCCCGAACGCCGGCGTCCCCGCGACCAGCAGGGCCGCTACCACAATCAACCCGATCCGTCGCATCGCACCCTCCTCTCTGGTGTGCCGCCCATTTCCACCCCACCCACCCCGCACGGACCCGCGGCCCTCTGCCCGCCGGCCGCATGCCCCCTGGCGTCCCGCGGTAAGCGCACGCCACTCCGCTAGACCCCGCAGACCTCCCTCAGGTATCGGCGGCTCAGCCGGGCCGACTCCAGCGCGGCGCGGGGCGTGGTGTCCTGCTCCACGATGACCCAGCCGCCGTATTCGCTCGCCTTGAGGTACGCGAAGAGGCCCTTGAGGTCGAGGCTTCCCCGGCCCAGTTCGGTGAACGGATACTGCCGGAGGGCGTCCAGCCACCCGAGACGATCCCGCCGGACGCGAGCGAGCGCCGCCGTGTCCACGTCCTTGACGTGCGCGTACCGGAGCCGCTCCCGATGCGTCTGAAAGGTCTCCAGCACCTCCGCCCCGCCGTAGGCCAGATGCCCGGCGTCCAGGCAAAGCCCAACCTTGGCCGGGTCCGTGAGTCGGCAGAGCGTATCCAGCTCAGCGCGGGTCTCCACGAAGGAGCCGGCGTGGTTGTGCAGGACGAGGCGCAGGTTGAGCGGCCGGAGGGCCTCGGCCATCCGGTGCAGGCCATCCGCCACGGAGGCCCACTCGCGTTCGCTCAGGCCGGCGCTTCCATCAGCCGGCACGCGCCCCGCCATCGCCATCCGCTGGGGGGTCCCCTGGAGAGCCACGATGAGGACCCCGACCCCCATGGCCGAGAGGAGGCTCGCCGCCGGCATCACCTTCGCGATCTCGGCCCCGTGCCGCCGCTCCTCCCGCAGGTCCACCCAGCAGAAGGTTGAGGCCAGGGCGAGGCCGTGGGCGGCCAGGTCCGCCCGGAGTTTCGCCGGGTCCTCCGGAAAGCCGGCGCCGTACTCCGTCCCCTCGTAGCCGGCCTCCCGCATCTCGGCGAGCACCCGCTCGTAGGGGACAACCGGGCGCCAGTCCGTGAGGTCCGCGTTGTTCCAGTTGATGGGCGCAGTCCCGATGCGCATCGGCTTCCTCAAGCGGGGACTACCGGGCGGCCTCCCGCCGCCGGGCCCAGAGGAAGTAGACGACGGAGGCCACAACGACTGTCGGCAAGGTTGCGGTCAACGCCTCCCGGAGGCGCGGAACCCCGAAGGCCACAACCCAGTAGACCCCGGTCCCCAGGAGCAGGCTCACGACCGCGGGCCAGTTCCAGCCGTCCCGGTACCAGTAGAGCCCGCCCTCCCGACGGAAGAGGTCGTCGGTGTACCGCTCCCGCTTCACCAGGAAGTAGTCCACTAGCGCGATCGTCCAGAGCGGAATCACAATGGCTCCGAGGAAATCGAGCCAGAAGATGTAAAAGCCGACGAACTGGGGCACCAGGAGCGGGAGGAGGGCCAGCGGGACGATCCCGAGGGCCGAGAGGCCCAGGAGGAGCCGGAAGGCCGGGCCGCGCCCCTGGAGCATGTTCGAAATCCCCAGGGCGGAGGCGTAGATATTGCCGGCGTTCGTGGCGACCGTGGCCGCGAGGATCACGAGGTAGGCGATCCAGCCGAACCCGAGCTGGGTGGTGGTCGTACTTGGGTCCGAGAGCTCAGGCCTGTACTTCCCGGTCGTGAGCGCCAGGTGGGCGACCCCGAGGGCCCCCACGGAGAACCACCAGTACTGGGCCACGTTGGCCCCGACGAACGGGCCCCAGGTCCCGGCCGCTGGCGTGGTCGCGAAGCGCGAGAAGTCGCCGATGAACTCCCAGGTCCAGTTATAGGCCACGAGGAGGTCCACGAGGAGGGCGAAGGTCAGGGCGTACGTGAAGGGCCCGATGGAGGTGGTCAGCCCGCCGGCCGGCGGCGCCCAGGCGAAGAGCTGCCCGGCCTGCCAGGCCCGGAGGACGAGCACGGTCTGGAAGACCCCGAGGCCGAGGAGGGCCGCCGTGGCGAGCCACTCCATCCAGCGGATCCAGCGGTAGCCGGCTACGGCGAAGATCCCCTGAAGGAGGCACACGAGGAGGAGGCTCGGGACCATCGCCGGGGCATACCCGGGTTCCAGGAAGGCGGGCCAGCCGAAGACCCCCTTCAGGATGTAGCTCATCGCGATCCCGCCGAGGAAGACGTTCACCGCGCCCCAGCCGAAGCCGAAGATCAGGTAGAAGACGGAGGGGAGGGCCGAGCCGCGGAGGCCGAAGGTCGGCCGGACCATCGCCATGGAACAGGCCCCGGTCTTGGCCGCGATGCGTCCGAGGAACGCCCAGGGGACGAAGGTGAGCGTGCTGACAACAAAGATCAGGAGGAAGGCCCCGGGAAGGCCAGTCCAGCCGGCCATGAGGGCGCCGTAGTACCAGGCCGCCGGGAGCGAGGCGGCGCCGAACCAGAGCGCCGCCTGGTCCCAGAACCCGAAGACCCGTGCCTCGGGCGGCACCTTCTCCAGGGCCGGGAACTCGGCTCCGAGCAGAGTCTGCGGACGATCACGCTGAGCCATTGGGTGCGGCCTAGAATGTCCTGTTAGGGTCATCGAGCCCTACCTGCCACTGAATCGGTCCCCCACCCTCCTCAAAACTTGCTAGCACCCTGAAGCCGGTAAAAGGCCGCCGCGCGCTGGATCCCCTCCTCCAGAGGGACCTCGGGACGCCAGCCCAGCTCTCGTTCGGCGCGGCTGCAGTCAAGGCAGATGTGGTCCACCTCTCCCGGCCGCTTGCTGCCGTAAATGGGTGCAAGGTCCACCCCCACGGCCCCCCGGACCAGGTCATAGATCCGCTGGTCGGTCGTCGGCTGCCCCGTCCCGATGTTGTAGCAAGCTCCTGAGGGCGCCTTCTCCATCGCCAGAAGATTGGCCCGCACGACATCCTCCACAAAGACATAGTCCCGGGTCTTGGAGCCGTCGCCGAAGATGGTGGGCCGCTCGCCCCCCAAAAGCTGCGTGGCAAAGATCGCCACCACGCCCGCCTCCCCCTTCGGGTTCTGGCGCGGGCCGTAAACGTTCCCGTAGCGGAGGGT
>JAKEHP010000007.1 GCA_022614955.1 Candidatus Methylomirabilota bacterium | reverse complement strand
GAGGAGGAGGCGCTGGTGGAGATCTACCGGCGGATGCGCCCCGGCGACCCGCCCACGGTGGAGAGCGCGCGGGCCCTGCTGGACTCCATCTTCTTCAACCCCAAGCGGTACGACCTCTCCAAGGTGGGCCGCCTCAAGCTGAACAGCAAGCTGGGCATGGAGGTTCCGCTGGAGGTCCGCGTCCTCCGCCAGGAGGATGTTGTGGCCATCGTTCGGTACCTCCTCCACCTGAATCACGGCGAGGGGATGGTGGACGATATTGACCACCTGGGGAACCGCCGCGTCCGGTCGGCCGGGGAGCTGCTGGAGGACCAGTTCCGCATCGGGCTGGCCCGGATGGAGCGGGCGGTCCGGGAGCGGATGAGCACTCAGGAGCTGGAGACCCTCATGCCCCATGACCTGGTGAACGCCAAGCCGGTCTCGGCGGCCCTGAAGGAGTTCTTCGGCTCCTCCCAGCTCTCCCAGTTCATGGACCAGACCAACCCGCTGGCGGAGCTGACCCACAAGCGCCGCCTGAGCGCCCTGGGGCCGGGGGGCCTCTCCCGGGAGCGGGCCGGGTTCGAGGTCCGGGACGTCCATCCCACCCACTACGGCCGGATGTGCCCCATCGAGACCCCGGAAGGCCCGAACGTGGGTCTCATCGCCTCCCTCTCCACCTACGCCCGAGTGAACGACTTCGGGTTTATCGAGACCCCCTACCGGAAGGCGAAGGACGGGCGGGTGAGCGACGAGATCGAGTACCTGACGGCCGACGTGGAGGAACGGTTCACCATCGCCCAGGCCAACGCGCCTCTGGACGCCCGGGGGCGCTTCTCGACCGAGCGGGTCTCCGCCCGCGCGGGGGGCAACTTCGTCATGGTCCCCCGGGAGAAGGTGGACTACATGGACGTCTCCCCCAAGCAGCTCGTGGGGGTCTCCACCTCCCTGGTCCCGTTCCTGGAGCACGACGACGCCAACCGGGCCTTGATGGGGGCGAACATGCAGCGGCAGGCGGTCCCGCTGATGCGGCCCGGTGCGCCCATCGTGGGGACCGGCATGGAGTTCGTGGCGGCTAAGGACTCGGGGGCGGTGGTGGTGGCCCGGCGGCCCGGCGTGGTGGAGGCGGTCTCGGCGGAACGGATCATCGTCCGGGCCGACGAGAAGGCCGAGGACGGGGGGCTCGCCGACGGCAGCAGCGTGGACATCTACACGCTGATGAAGTTCGAGCGCAGCAACCAGAACACCTGCATCAACCAAAAGCCGATTGTGGGCGTGGGGGAGCGGGTCCGGAAGGGCCAGGTCATCGCCGACGGCCCCGCCACCGCCGCCGGCGAGCTGGCGTTGGGCCAGAACGTCCTGGTGGCCTTCATGCCCTGGGGCGGCTACAACTTCGAGGATGCCATCCTGATCAGCGAGAAGCTGGTGAAGGATGACCGCTACACCTCCATCCACCTCGAGGAGTTCGAGATCGAGGCTCGGGACACCAAGCTGGGGAAGGAGGAAATCACCCGGGACATTCCCAACGTGGGGGAGGACGCCCTGGGGGACCTGGACGAGAGCGGGATTATCCGAATCGGGGCAGAGATCAAGCCCGGCGACATCCTGGTGGGCAAGGTCACCCCCAAGGGGGAAACGGTCCTGACCCCCGAGGAGCGGCTGCTGCGGGCCATCTTTGGGGAGAAGGCCGAAGACGTCCGGGACGCCTCCCTCGTCGTCCCGCCGGGCATCACGGGCACCGTCGTCGAGGTGAAGGTCTTCTCCCGCAAGGGGGTGGACAAGGACGAGCGGGCCAAGTCCATCGAGGACGAGGAGGTCAGCCGCCTCCGGAAGGACTACGAGGACGAGATCGCCATTATCGCCAAGGACCGGGACCGGCGGATCCGCGCCCTCATCGAGGGGAAGATCGCGGGGCGGGACCTCCGGGCGAAGCGGAGCGCGAAGGTCCTGGTGCCCAAGCGCAAGAAGCTGACGGCGGAGGTGCTGGACGCCCTGAAGTCCGAAGAGCTGGCGGAGGTGGCGCGGCAGCTCTCCGACGAGACCGCCCGCAAGGTGGACAAGCTCTGCACGGCGGCCGAGGGCCAGATCCACGTTCTGGAGACCATGCTGGAGGAACGGATCGCCCGCATCCAGAAGGGGGACGAGCTGGCTCCGGGCGTCTTCAAGACGGTGAAGGTCTTTGTGGCTGTGAAGCGGAAGCTCTCCGTGGGGGACAAGATGGCCGGGCGCCACGGCAACAAGGGGGTCATCGCCAAGATCCTCCCCGAGGAGGACATGCCCTACGTGCCCGATGGCACCCCGGTGGAGGTGGTCCTGAACCCCCTGGGGGTGCCCTCCCGGATGAACGTGGGGCAGATCCTGGAGACGCACCTGGGCTGGGCTGCCCGGGCCCTGGGGCTGCGGGTCTCCTCCCCGGTCTTCGACGGGGCGGCCGAGAAGGAGATCAAGGATATGCTGAAGAAGGCTGGTCTGCCCCTCGGGGGCAAGACGGTGCTATACGACGGGCGGACCGGGAAGCCGTTCCACCAGGAGGTGGCGGTGGGCTACATCTACCTGATGAAGCTGGCCCACCTGGTGGACGACAAGATCCACGCCCGTTCCATCGGACCCTACTCCCTGGTCACCCAGCAGCCGCTGGGGGGGAAGGCCCAGTTTGGGGGCCAGCGGTTCGGGGAGATGGAGGTCTGGGCGCTGGAGGCCTACGGGGCGGCCTACACCCTGCAGGAGATCCTCACCGTCAAATCGGACGATGTGGTGGGTCGCACCAAGATGTACGAGTCCATCGTGAAGGGGGAGTGCGCCCTGGAGCCGGGGCTCCCCGAGTCCTTCAACGTGCTGGTCAAGGAGCTCCAGAGCCTCGCCCTGGACGTGGAACTGATCAAGGAGTAACGTCCGCGCGTCACGCCCACCGGTCGGCAGGCAGAGAGGAGCGCCACCGTGGATAAGTTCTTCGGGTTTTTCGATGAAAAGCCCATCGATCCCACCAGCTTCCGGGCCATCCGCATCGGCTTGGCCTCGCCCGAGAAGATCCGGGGCTGGTCGCACGGCGAGGTGAAGAAGCCGGAGACCATCAACTACCGCACCTTCAAGCCGGAGCGGGACGGCCTCTTCTGCGCCCGCATCTTCGGCCCGACCAAGGACTGGGAGTGCAACTGCGGGAAGTACAAGGGGATCAAGCACAAGGGGGTGGTCTGCGATAAGTGCGGCGTGGAAGTCATCCGGAGCAAGGCCCGGCGCCAGCGGCTGGCCCACATCGAGCTGGCCTCCCCCGTGGTCCACATCTGGTTCTTCAAGTCCATCCCGAGCCGCATCGGCTACCTCCTGGACATGCCCCTGCGGGATCTGGAGAAGGTCCTCTACTTCGAGGAGTACGTCCTCCTGGACCCGGGGAGCACCGGGCTGAAGCCGCGGGAGCTCCTGGCGGAGGAGCGATTCCGGAAGCTCCAGGAGGAGCACGGGCCCGACGCCTTCCGGGTGGGGATGGGAGCCGAAGCCATCCGGGAGCTCCTGCGGCAGGTGAGCGTGAAGGAGCTGGCGGACCAGTTGCGGGCCCAGATGCAGGTGGAGGCCTCCCAGCAGACCCGGAAGAAAATCACGAAGCGGCTCCGGATCGTGGAGGCCTTCGTCCACTCGGGGAACCGCCCGGAGTGGATGATCCTGGAGGTCGTCCCGGTCCTGCCCCCCGAGCTGCGCCCCCTGGTCCCCCTGGACGGGGGTCGCTTCGCCACCTCCGACCTGAATGACCTGTACCGCCGGGTCATCAACCGGAACAACCGGCTCAAGCGTCTCATCGAACTCCGGGCCCCCGAGATCATCATCCGGAACGAGAAGCGGATGCTCCAGGAGGCGGTGGACGCCCTCTTCGACAACGGGCGGCGGGGCCGGGCCCTGAAGGGCCAGAACAACCGCCCCCTGAAGTCCCTGAGCGACATGCTGAAGGGGAAGCAGGGGCGCTTCCGGCAGAACCTCCTGGGGAAGCGGGTGGACTACTCCGGCCGGTCCGTGATCGTGGTGGGGCCGGAGTTGAAGCTGCACCAGTGTGGCCTCCCGAAGAAGATGGCCCTGGAGCTCTTCAAGCCCTTCATCTTCCGAAAGCTGCTGCAAGAGAACGAGCACGCCACCACCATCAAGAGCGTGAAGAAGATGGTGGAGAAGGGGCGGCCGGAGGTCTGGGACGCGCTGGAGGAGGTGATAAAGGAGCACCCGGTCCTCCTGAACCGGGCCCCGACGCTGCACCGCCTGGGCGTCCAGGCGTTCGAGCCGATACTGGTGGAGGGGGAGGCGATCAAGATCCACCCCCTGGTGTGCGCCGCCTTCAACGCGGATTTCGACGGGGACCAGATGGCGGTCCACGTGCCGCTCTGCGCCGAGGCACAGTTGGAGGCGGCCGTGCTCATGATGGCCCCCCACAACATCCTGTCCCCCGCCAACGGGCAGCCGGTGGTGGCCCCGAGCCAGGACATCGTGCTGGGCTGCTACTACCTGACCAAGGCCCGGGCAGGGGAGAAGGGGGAGGGGCGGATCTTCGCCGACATGGACGAGGTCCGCTCCGCCTACGACGCGGAGGAGGTCGGGCTGCTGGCCCGGATCAAGCTCCGGGTCGGCGGGGAGATCCTGGAGACCACCGTCGGCCGGGTCCTCTTCAACGAGATCCTCCCGCCCGAGCTCCGGTTCGTGAACCAGGAGATGAACAAGCGGGAGCTGACCCGCCTCGTGGCCCAGTGCTACTACCTCCTGGGGAACACCCAGACAGTCCGCCTGCTGGACGGCCTGAAGGACCTGGGGTTCCGCTACGCGACGCTGGCCGGAGTCTCCATCGGCATTGACGACATGCACATCCCCGCCGGGAAGGAGAAGCTCATCGAGGGGGCCCGGAGGGAGGTCATCAAGATCGAGCAGGAGTACCTGGACGGCCTCATCACCAAGGGCGAGCGGTACAACAAGGTCATTGACATCTGGACCCAGGTCTCCGAGCGCGTGTCCGACGAGCTCTTCCGGGACCTGGAGACCATGAAGGAGGGGGAGTTCAACCCCGTCTTCATGATGGCCGACTCGGGGGCCCGAGGGTCCCGCCAGCAGATCCGCCAACTCGCCGGGATGCGGGGGCTGATGGCCAAGCCCTCGGGGGAGATCATCGAGACCCCCATCACCGCCAACTTCCGAGAGGGGCTGACCGTCCTCCAGTACTTCATCTCCACCCACGGGGCCCGGAAGGGGTTGGCCGACACCGCCCTCAAGACGGCCGATTCCGGCTACCTGACCCGCCGGCTGGTGGACGTGGCGCAGGACGTCATCGTCACGGAAGTGGACTGCGGCACCCCCAACGGCATTTGGGTCACCCCCCTCATCGAGGGGGGGGAGATCATCCAGTCGCTGCGGGACCGGATCCTGGGGCGGGTCGCCCTGGATGACGTCGCGGACCCCTTCACCGGGGAGCTGATCGTGCAGGCCAGCGAGGGGATCATCGAGCCCATCGCCTCCCGCGTGGAGGATGCCGGCGTTGACCGGGTGAAGATCCGGTCGGTCCTCACCTGTGAGGCCAAGCGGGGGGTCTGCGTCCGCTGCTACGGCCGGAACCTGGCCACCGGGAAGATGGTGGACCTGGGGGAGGCGGTGGGGGTGTTGGCCGCCCAGTCCATCGGCGAGCCGGGCACCCAGCTCACCATGCGGACCTTCCACATCGGGGGCACGGCGACCCGGCTGGCCGAGCAGACCACCGTGGAGTGCAAGGCTGCGGGGACGGTCCAGTTCACCCACCTGAAGACGGTTAAGACCGGCGCCGGCGATCTCGTGGTGATGAACCGGAACGGCGCCATCAGCATCGTGGACGAGAAGGGGCGGAAGAAAGAGACCTACCCGGCCGTCTACGGGGCCAAGCTGAAGGCGGAGAACGGGCAGCGCGTGACCTCGGGGACCACCCTGATGGAGTGGGATCCCTTCACGTTGGCCATCCTCACGGAGCACTCCGGCAAGGTGATCATCCGGGACGTGATCGAGGGGGTCACCATGAAGGAGGAGGTGGACGAGGTCACGGGGCTGGCCCAGAAGGTCATCGTGGAGCATGGCAAGGAGGAAGTCCAGCCCCGCGTGTCGATCAAGGACGACCACAACGTGACCCTCTTCAGAACCCTCCTGCCGGTGGGGTCCCACCTGGTGGTGGCAGATGGCCAGGCGGTCTCCGCAGGGGATGTGATTGCCAAGATCCCACGGGAGACCACCAAGACCAAGGACATCACCGGCGGTCTCCCCCGGGTGGCGGAGCTGTTCGAGGCCCGGCGGCCCAAGGAGGCGGCGGTCATCTCCGAGATTGACGGTCGGGTGGAGTTCGCCGGCATGGCCAAGGGGATGCGGAAGGTGGTGATCCGGAACGAAACGGGGGATGCGCGCGAGTACCTCATCGCGCGGGGGAAGCACGTCAATGTCCTGGAGGGGGACGAGGTGAAGGCCGGCGAGCCGCTCATGGATGGCCCCGTCAACCCGCACGACATCCTGGACGTGCTGGGGGACCAGGAGCTGCAGCGGTACCTGGTCAACGAGGTGCAGGAGGTCTACCGGCTGCAGGGTGTGAACATCAATGACAAGCACATCGAGGTCATCGTTCGCCAGATGCTGAAGCGGGTCCAGATCGAGACGGTGGGGAACACGGGCTTTCTGGTGGGGGAGCACGTGGACAAGATCGTCTTCAACGACGAGAACCAGCGGGTCATCAAGGCCGGATGCACCCCGGCCACCGCCAAGCCCCTCCTGCTGGGGATCACCAAGGCCTCCCTCTCCACGGACTCCTTCATCTCCGCCGCCTCGTTCCAGGAGACCACCAAGGTGCTCACGGAGGCCGCCATCAACGGCGCCCGGGATGAGCTGCGGGGGTTGAAGGAGAACGTCATCATGGGGCGCCTGATCCCGGCCGGGACCGGGATGCGGTGGTACCGGGAAACCCAGGTGAACACGCCCGAGCCGCCCGAGCCGTCCCCCGAACCGGTGCCGGTCGTCGAGGCGGCGCCAGTCCCGGAGGGAATGGAGGTGCTGGAGATCCCGCTGGGGGAGCCGCCTGCGCCCCCGGCATAGGGAGCCTGGCACAAAGCGCTTGACAAGAATTCCGGGTGCCTGGTACGTTACCAAGGTTTGGCCGGGGGTTCCCCGAGGGGAGGGGTGTGCCCACCATTAACCAGTTGGTCCGGAAGGGCCGGGTCCAGCTCCGTCGGAAGCAGAAGGCCCCGGCGCTGGAGGAGTCGCCCCAGAAGCGGGGCGTGTGCGTCCGGGTCTATACCACCACGCCGAAGAAGCCGAACTCGGCGCTGCGGAAGGTGGCCCGGGTCCGGCTGACGAACGGGATCGAGGTCACCACCTACATCCCGGGGGTCGGGCACAATCTCCAGGAGCACTCCATTGTGCTCATCCGGGGCGGGCGGGTGAAGGACCTCCCCGGGGTCCGCTATCACATCATCCGGGGGACCCTGGACACGGCGGGGGTGCAGGACCGCCGTCAGGGCCGGTCCCTGTACGGGGCGAAACGCCCGAAGGCAAGCTAAGGCGGAGGCACCGGCACTTAGGGGCGGCGGGCCGCCTCGGCAGTTAAGTGCCGTTTTTCGTTTCTCTGGAGCGAGCGACCGTGCCGCGACGACAGGTGATCCTGAAGCGCGAGACGCTCCCGGATCCGGTCTACGCCAACCGGCTGGTGGCGAAGTTCATCAACACGATGATGGCGGAGGGGAAGAAGAGCCCGGCGGAGAAGATCTTTTACGGGGCCATGGGGCTGATCGAGTCCCGGATGAAGCAGGATCCCCTGAAGATGTTCAAGCAGGCTGTGGACAACGTGAAGCCGGTCCTGGAGGTGAAGTCCCGGCGCGTCGGCGGGGCCACCTATCAGGTCCCGGTGGAGGTCCGGGCTGAGCGGCGCACCTCGCTGGCCTTCCGCTGGATCATCGGGTTCGCCCGCCAGCGGAACGAGAAGACCATGGCGGACCGGCTGGCCGCCGAGCTGATCGAGGCGGCGAACAACCGGGGAGCCGCAGTCAAGAAGCGCGAGGACACCCACAAGATGGCGGAGGCCAACAAGGCCTTCGCCCATTACCGCTGGTAGCCGGGG
>JAKEHP010000394.1 GCA_022614955.1 Candidatus Methylomirabilota bacterium | reverse complement strand
CTCCCCAAAGATCTGGAGGATGGTGACCAGCATGGTGTAGGCCGTCCCGGACGTGTTCGGGTTGGCCACGGCAATCAGGCCCGTGTACTCGGGCTTGGCCAGGTCCTCCCACGTCCGGGGGATCGGCTTCCCCTGCTTCTTCAGCAGGTCTTCGTTTACCGCCCAGCCGAGCGGCCCGGCATACAGGCCGAGGACCCGGCACCCGCCGATCGGATCGCGCGTGAAGTCGCGGAGCTCAGGCATCCGGGTCGAGCAGTATGGCTCCGTCAGCCCCTTCTCCGCCGCGTCGAAGTGGGGGTCGCCCGTCCCCCCGAACCAGACATCTCCCTTCGGGTTCGCCTTCTCAGCCTCGATCCGCGCGTACATCTCGTTGCTGGAGGCCCGGATCCAGTTCACCTTGACCCCGGTCTCCTTCTCGAACCGGGCGGCCACGGCCGCCACCCAGTCCCGGTCCGGGCTCCCGTAGAGATTCAGGACCTTCTCCTGCCCCGCCGCGCTCCCGGCCAGCAGGAGGATTAGCACCCCCGCCACCCATCCCCGCTTCATGCGCGCCCCTCCCCTCGTGATGACTGCCCTGCCGGGTCGGCCGGTCGGGCGACCGCACCGCCGCCCAGCCGGAAGGTGGCCCTGCCTTATCACACGCCCCGGGACGCGTCAAGGCCACCCTGCCGGCCCGGGGACTTGCGCCGGGCCGGGCGAGGCGCTAGGCTCGAAGGGCTTCCTGGACCTAAACCCGTTGCCCTCACCAGATAAGGAGAACAGTATGGCCCTAAAGGAATTCGCTGGTCTGTTCTGGGACGAGGCCCTGGACGAGAAGACGCGCCAGCTCGTGGGGCTGGCCGCCATGACGGCGGCGGGCTGCTACACGTGAGCGCCGGCACGCTTCGCGGCCGCGAAGAAGGCTGGCGCTACTGACGCCGAGATCCAGGAGACCCTGTACCTCGCCATGCGGGGGGCGGCCCGGTCCGTCTGGTCCCTGATCAAGACCCACATCCCCGGGGCCGAGGAGCAGAACAAGACCTTCCAGACCCGCTACGAGAAGGAGACAGCGGGCACCCGGCGGCAGGCCCCCCTCAGCGGCGGCGGCCCGGGCGGGCGGCGGGGAGCCCGAGGGCCTGGCGGATGGCGGCAGGCGTGACGCTGGCCGGCTGGAGGAGGGTGGCCGCCGCCTCCAGGAGCATCTCGAGGTACTTGGCGGCATCGTACGTCGCATCGGGGGTGAGGAGCGGGAGGGCGCGGACGCGCTCTCCCGCGTTCTGCTTGTCGAAACCCGTGATCACATAGTGGACCTGCTCCCCGGGGTGAACCGGGACGCCGGCGGCGGCCATCTGGCGCGAGGCCAGAGCAACCAGGCTGTTGGTCTGGTACTTCTCCGCCTCCTGCGAGACGGTCTTGGTGATGGTGAGGGCCTCCACCGGCACCCGCCCCTCCCGCAGCCGGGCCGCCGCCTCAGCCAGGACCTCCAGGACCGCCGGGACCGCCGCCCGGAACCCCGCGGCGCCGTCGGCGCGCACGAGGATCTGAAGCATCGCCTCCTGCGCCTCGCGGACGAAGGCCGGCGTATCGGAGCGGCGCTGCTCGATCCCCCGGATCTTGAGGCCGCCCCCGCGGAATGCCCCCACGAACCGGTTCGGCACGCCCACACCCGGGTGCGTCCGGGACGGGAGGAAGGCGATCCAGTTGTAGACCCCCTCGAGCGCGATGGAGATGCCGGTGGCCTCCCGGATGGCGGCGCAGAGGGCAGTGTAGTCCGCCTCGCTCGCGCCCAGCTTCTGCAGCCACAGCGAGTCCACGATGGCGTGCAGGATCTTAAACCCCCGCGCCTCGGCGAGGGCCATCGCGCTGAGCAGCGTCTCCCGGCTGTGGGCCGTGACCGCCTCGTGCGCTTCGATCCTCCCGAACCGCGCGTTCCGGTACCCCAGGTAGCCGAAGCAGCAGACCAGGATCCACTTGAGCGCGTTCTGGCGGGCATCCAGCAGGTCGCGGGCCTCCCCCGCCGCGCTGTCCCGCAGCCCCTTCAGGCGCGCCCTCCGCGCCAGGATGGGCCGGAGCGTCTTCGTCACCAGTCCCTCCCGCTTCCGGCAGGTGCTGATGCCGATCTCCGGCGTCGCCGCCTCCGGGCAGCAGGCGCAGCCCACCGTCTCGGGCGAGATGTTGTGGTGGACCATGAGAGAGGGGTACATGGAGGCGAAGTCAATCTCTCCCACTCCCTCGTAGAGCCCCAGGAGCGGCTCGTAGACCAGCCCCCCCTTGTCCGCCACCAGTAACTCCCACGCCGTCTTCCACCGCTCCGGCTCCCCCTTCTTCCACGGGACCAGGATCCCCTCGCTGAGCGCCCGCTCCAGTTGCAGGTGGGTGATGGCCGTCCCGGGGGACGTCCGGGCCAGCTTCTGCACCGGCACCTTGGCCAGGCGGCTGAGCTCCAGGAGGCCGGCCAACCCCGTCTCCGAGAGGAAGAAGGAGTTGCGGGCGTCCAGGTGCCAGCGGCCGAAGAGCGGCATGGCCGGCGCCATGTAGAGCACGCGGCCATACGAGAAGAAGGATCGGCCGCGCCGGCTGAGAGCGCGCTGGACGACCTCCCGGTCCAGGCGGAGCGGGACGCCGGCCTGCCGCGCGAGCGTGAGGAGCACCGGCAAAAGGTAGCTATCCCCGTGGCGCGTCACGATGACGTGGGGGTCCACCTCGTCAAGGATCCGGTTGAGCGCGGTGAGGAGCGTCGCCGGGTCCCCTTCCTCCAGGACGAGGGTCCGCCCCTCCCACCGGATCTCCAGGCGCCGGAGCCGGCCGAAGGGACTCCCCCGTCCCCGCTCGTCCCCCTGCCCCTCAAGCTCCATCCGGATGAGGGGCAGCTCCCGATGGGTCAGGTCCCAGGGGGAGGCGTGGGCGGTGAAGGCGAGAGTGCCGCCTTCGGAGCGGGCGACTGTGCAGGGGGCCAGGGGGAAGATGCCGCGGGTGTGGTAGTACAGGAGCGGCAGCGGCAGGTCGCAGTCATAGAGGGTGAGACCGGGGCGGGGGACGCTGAGGAGTCGGAGGAGCGCCGGCTGCCGCTCCGGATCCAGGAGGCGGCACTGCAGGACCGCCACGGCCTCGCCCGACCAGAACTCCTGCCGCCGGGTCATCCCCACCGGCTCGGCAACCTTCGCCCGCGCCAGCTCCCGGACCCCTGCCCGCAGCGCCTCCCGGCCCCCCCGGAGGTAGAAGGGGGGCCGAAACGGGTCCTCCAGCCGGTGGCTCCGCCCCTGCTCGTCCACCAGCCAGACCACCATGCAGCCCGAGCCCGGATAGCAGTCGAAGAACCACCCGGTGAGCGGGGGGGAACTGCCGACAGCAGCGGCCGGGGGAGACGAACCGGAGAGCACGGAACACCTCGGACTGGGAATTGTGGTGCGACGCCGGG
>JAKEHP010000056.1 GCA_022614955.1 Candidatus Methylomirabilota bacterium | reverse complement strand
TTGACGCCAGCCACCCGCAGGCGGCGGAGCAGCGAAGCGTCGTGGAGCGGGTTCTGGAGGAGCTAGGGGTGGCCGGCAAGCCGGTCCTGGCCGTCCACAACAAGATTGACCGCCTCCCTCCGGCCGCCGCCGCTGCACTGGCCCGGGAGGAGGGGGCGGCGGCCGTCTCCGCTCTCACCGGGCAGGGGCTTCCGGCTCTCCGCAAGGCGCTGGACGCCCTCCTGGATGCCACGAGGATCCGCTGCCCGGCCCCCCGCGCGCCGGCGGTGGCTGAGGAGGGGGCCACACGATGAGGCGCTCCCGCCCCCTTCCCCTTCTGCCCCTCCTGCTCCTGACCGGCTGCGCCTCCGGCGAGCTGCCGGTGGCCGTGGTGGATAACCCCGAGTACAGCGTGGCGACCGGGATGCGGTTCTTGGAGCGAGGGCAGTACGGGCCCGCTCTGGCGGAGTTCGAGCGAGCCCGGGTGCTCAACGAGAAGCTCGTCACGCCTTACCTGGGGATTGCGCTCACGAAGGCCCACGTCGGGGACGCCGCTTCCGCGATGGCGGCTCTCGACGAGGCCCGGCAACGGGACGGGGCGGCCGTCCACGCCGCGGCCATCCGGGTCCTCGCGCTCCTGCGGCCGCCCCGGTGGCTGGAGGATGCGGAGCGGGAGTTCGAGGCAGGCCGGGGCCGGAGCGCCCGCGACCCGGAGCTCCTCTTGGCCATGGGGCGCGCCTACAAGGCGGCCCTCGCCTTCGACAAGGCCACGGCCCTCCTCCGCCAGGTCCTGGCCCTCAACCGGGGCCGCGCAGAGGAGGCGGTCGAGGAGGTCTTGGCCCTGGAGAAGATCCAGCGAGCCGAGCCCGCCAGCGAGACAGCGAAGCGCGTGGCGCTGAAGGCTGAGGTGACCCGCGGGGAGCTCGCCGCCCTCCTGGTGGAGGAGGTGGGCTGGCCGACCCTGCCGGAGGTGGTACGGCGGCCCCCCGAGCCGGCCATGGCCTACCCCTTCGCGGCGGACCTGGAGGAGTCCCCCCACCGGGGGGCGGTGGAGGCATTGCTCACGCGGCCCGTCCGGGGCCTCCGCCTGTTCCCGGACCAGACCTTCGCCCCGGACCAGCCGGTCACCCGGGACGTCTTCGCCGTGATCCTGGAGGACATCCTCCTCCGGGTGAAGGGGGATAACCTGCGGGCAGCCGTCCTTCCCGCTTCCGTCTCCCCCTTCACCGACCTGCCCGCGGGCCATTTCGCGTTCAGCGCTGCCCTCCTCCTGACCCGCGGCGGCATCCTCGAGGGCCGGTCGGATGGCAGCTTCGGCCCGCGAGAGAGCGTGCCGGGACCGGACGCGCTGGTTGCCCTGCGACGGCTGCGGGAGGTCCTGCAGGCCCCGTGAACCTCCCAAACGGCCTCACCCTCGTCCGGGTCCTTCTGACGCCCGCCATCGTCATCCAGCTCCTCTACGACTACACCGGGGCCGCCCTCCTCACGTTCCTCCTGGCCGGGCTCACCGACGCCCTGGATGGGTTCCTCGCGCGCTCCCGGCGGCAGCGAACGGAGCTGGGGCGGATCCTGGATCCCCTGGCCGACAAGGCGCTCCTGGGGTCCGCGTTCGTCACGATGGGGGTCCTGGGAGACCTGCCCCTCTGGCTGGTGATCATCGGGGTCAGCCGGGACGCCATCCTGATGGTGGGCTCCCTCATCCTCTACATCCAGGTAGGCCGGCTCGGGAACCCTCCCTCGGCACTGGGGAAGGTGACCACCCTGCTCCAGCTCGTCACAGTCCTCCTGGCCCTGGGAGTGGACCTGAGGCCCACTCTTCAGCCTGTCCTCCCACCGGCCGTCTGGGCCACCGCCGCGGCGACGGTACTGTCGGGCCTACACTACATCGTCCAGGGGGCCCGACAGCTCAACGTGGGACCTGTTCCGTCTTCCGGTGCCGGAGCCGCCCCCTGATGCCCGCCTTATCACGTCTCCTGCCCGGTCCCGTCCTCGCCCTCGTGGCCCTCGTGGCGGCCGGCTGGTTCTTGTATCGGCTCCGGGGACTGCTGGGTCTCCTCTTCCTGGCCACCGTCCTGGCCTATGTGCTGGATCCGGCGGTGACCGGACTCAGCCGTTGGGGGCTCCGCCGCGGGCCGGCCGCCCTGCTCCTCGGGCTGGCCCTGGTGGCGGCGACGGGGCTGGCCCTGGTGCTGATCGTGCCGGCCCTCTGGGACCAGCTTCTCTTGGCGCGGCAGCGCATCCCGGAGGGGGTGGCGGCCCTCGAGGGGAGCCTCAATCCCTGGTTCAGAGAGCTGACGGGTCGGGACCTCCCGATGAGCCCCGCCGAGTGGGTCCGGGAGGGAATGGGGCGGGTCGAGGGGTTCCTCCCCCAGGGACTTGCTCTGCTTAGGGACTTCGTCGTGGGGACCTTCTCCGGGGTCGTGGCGTTTATCTTGAATCTCCTCGTGTTGACCGTGGTGCCCCTCTTTACCTATTATCTGCTGCGTGACTTCCCGATCCTCCTCGCGCGGGGGGAGCAGGCAATCCCCGCGCGGCACCGGGAGCGGGTGACCGACCTGGCGCGCGAGGTGGACGCAATCCTCCGGGCCTTCTTCCGCGGGCAGCTCACGGTCTGCGTGCTCGTGGCGGGGCTGCTGACCGCCGGCCTCTTTGCCCTCCGGGTGGACCTGGCGCTGCTCCTGGGTTTCCTCTCGGGCGCCGCTATCTTGATCCCGTACGCGGGCTACCTGTTGGGGACGGGTGTGGCGCTCCTGATTACCTGGCTCCAGGGGGGGACGGGCGGGCAGTTCCTGTGGGTGGCGGGCCTCTACGCGGCGGTGGCCGCGGTGGAGGCCTTCCTCGTCACGCCCCGGGTAGTGGGGGGGTCGGTGGGCCTTCCCCCGGCCCTTGCCCTCGTGGCGGTCCTGGCCGGGGGGAACCTGTTCGGGTTCTGGGGTATCATCCTGGGGGTGCCGGGAGCGGCCGTCTTGAAGGTGCTGGCGCGTGAGGGGCTCCGGACCTGGCGGGTAGCCGCAGCGGGCAGGGAGGAGGGGCTGTGAGGGCGGAGGGGGTTCTCGTGGCGGCGGTGGTGCCGGGCTCCCCGGCCGAGGCCGCGGGGCTTCGGCCTGGGGACCGACTCCTGGCAGTGAACAACGCGGCGGTTCGGGACGTGATTGACCTCCGGTTCCAGAGCGCCGAGGAATCCCTCCGCCTCACCTGGCGCGACGCCGAAGGCAAGGAGCGGCGGACGGCGATCGCCTTGGCTCCCGGGGAGGGCCTGGGGGTGGAGGAAACCCCCTTCACCATCCGGGCTTGCAGCAACCGGTGCATCTTCTGCTTCGTCCACCAAAATCCCAAGGGAATGCGCCGAGGGCTCTCCTTCAAGGACGAGGACTACCGGATGTCCTTCCTGGCCGGCCACTACATCACCATGACCAACCTGACGGAGGCCGACCTGGACCGGATCGTGACCCAGCGGCTGAGCCCTCTTTACATCTCCGTCCACGCGACCGAGGGGGCGCTCCGGAACCGGATCCTGGGGAACCCCCACGCCCCCGACCCTCTCCCGCAGCTCAGGCGCCTGGCCGCCTCCCGCATCACGCTCCACTGCCAGGTGGTGGTCTGTCCCGGAATCAACGACGGGCCGCACCTGGCGCGAACGGTGGCTGACCTGGCGGATCTGCACCCCGCGGTGGCCTCAGTTGCGCTGGTGCCGGTCGGTCTCACGGCGCACCGGGAGGGTCTCCCGTCCCTTCCTCCCCCCACGCCCGCGTACGCCAGGGACCTGATCGCCACGGCGGCCGGCTGGCAGCGGGCCTATCGGCGCCGCCTGAGAACCCGCTTGGTCTTCCCCTCGGACGAGTTCTTTCTTCTGGCCGGGCTTCCCGTCCCCGGAGCCGGCACCTACGAAGGCTTCCCCCTCCGGGAGAACGGTGTCGGGATGGTCCGGCATTTCCTCCGGGAGGCGGGAAGGCTTCTCTGCCGCCTGCCGGCGGCGCTGCCGGTCCCCCGGCACGTCACCGCCGTCACTGGGGAGCTGGCCGCCCCCGTCCTGGTACCGGTGATCGAGCGACTCAACGGGGTCGGGGCCCTGCGGGTTGACGCCGCGGTTGTTCCCAACACGTTCTACGGAGGAAGCATCAGTGCCGCTGGGCTCCTGACCGGGGGAGACATCCTGAAGGCGCTCAAGAGCCGGTATCTGGGGGAGGTCATTCTCCTCCCGGAGGTCTGCTTCCGCCACGACCGGGATGTTTTCCTGGACGACCTCAGCCTGGAGGGGCTTGCCGCGGCCCTTGGAGTGCCGGCCCTGAAGGTCCCGGCGACGGCCCGCGGCCTGATCCGGGCTGCCCTCGGGTCGGGAGGAACCGGGGCCTGGCGCGACCCGACCCCACCAGGGCGCATTCCCTCCGACCGTTAGTGCCGGTCCAACTGAGGTCGCCTCACATCGTTCTCGGTCGGCGGCGGAGCGTACCTGAGCGTACGCCTCCGGCCGGCCTCCTGCGGCCGCCCGCCCGGGGTGAGCCGCGACGCAGCCCTGTCTGGGTATCGGGCGGAGGAGCGGCTCGCCCCGGGACAAGGGCGGCGGCTCCGAGGGCGCTCGTGATGCTCGTCATGTGGCCCGGGACCCGAGTCGTCGCTTCACCGTCAGGCGCAATTCGTTGGAGGGCCACTAGCGCATCTCCTCGGGCGGGCCGCCCGGGAGCGGCACCCGCGGTGCGGTCAGGAGAGCGCGGGGGACCCACCCCTCGAGACCGCCCGACGTCCGGACGTTGCTCCACTCCCCCCGTTCGTCCAGCACCTGTACCACCTCTCCCTGGTTGAGCTCTCTCAGGATGGGATGGCGCGACCCCGGCCCCTCCCGGACGTGGGCCCTCTCCGCCGTGACCGTGGCGGTTGGTGTGACCATTCCGGAGGAGACATCCGGTGCGCCCGGGCGCTGTCCCGCCATGGGCGGCGGGGGCGGGAGGGGTCGCACTGCTTTCCCGGACGCGTCGTACACGAAGTAGCCGGCGGGCACACCCTCGCGGAGCCCCACGAGAGCGGAGGCGAGCCAGGCCCGCAGGATTCTCTCGGTGTCGGTCCCCGCCCAGTGCTGCAAGGGGCCTGGGAGGGCCGTCCCCTCCCCCCGCCCTCCCGGGCCCGCTCCGGTCACGATCCGGCTGGTGACGAGTGCCCCGTTTCGGACGTCCACCAGGCCGAGCTCGGTCACGAGGACGGGCGGACCTTGGTCTCCGGCGGGCCGAAAGTCGAGGAGCGTCCCCCGGAGGAGCAGGTCCGGGCGCTCCTCCGGGCGGCGCGTGAGCTGGAGGGTAGGCTCGCGTGCGAGTGCTTCCTGGAGGAACAGGCGGAGCCCCTCCGCCAGCGGGCCTGCCCCCTTGGGGGTCTCGTCCACAAAGGGGGAGAGAGCCAGGCGGGCTCGCGGGGGACCGGGAGAGGACGCCGGACGATCTGCGGGGCCCAGACAGGCGGGGACCAGGACCAGGAGGAGCGCCGCGACGACGGGGCGGGGATGGAGCACGGGAACCTCCTGGGCCTGCCGGGATGCGCGGGCAGAATGGTATCACGCACGGGGCGCGGCCTCAACGGCTCCCCGGGCTCTCCGAGAGATCACGGCCCTTGGGGGCTCAGGGGGCCTGTGGTAAATAGAGGGAGCGGAGGGGTGAGTCGTGCAACAGCCTACCATCGCCATCGTGGGGCGGCCCAATGTGGGGAAGTCGACCCTCTTTAACCGCCTGGTGGGGGGGCGGCGGGCCATCGTGGACGACCTGCCGGGGGTCACGCGGGACCGGCTCTACGGCGCGACCGAGTGGCGGGGCCGCCACTTCGCCGTGGTGGATACCGGCGGCTTCGAGCCGGCCGCACCCGACCCGCTGATGGCCCAGGTGGAAGCCCAGGCCCGGGTGGCCATGGAGGAGGCCGACTGCGTTTTCTTCCTGGTGGACGGGCAGGCGGGGCTGAACCCGGCCGACGCCGCCTTTGCGCGAATCCTGCGGGAGGAGGCAACCCGGCCCGTCCTGCTGGTGGTGAACAAGGTGGACTCGGCCCGGGCGGAGCCCCGCTCCGCCGAGTTCTACCGCCTGGGCTTCGAGCGTCTCTTCCCGGTCTCGGCGGAGCAGGGGCTCGGGGTGGGTGATCTGCTGGACGCGGCGGCAGCCCTGCTCCCGCCGCCGGCCGCCCCGCCCGAAGAGACCGGGGCCGTCACCGTGGCCGTGGTGGGGCGCCCGAACGTGGGGAAGTCCTCCCTGGTGAACCGGCTCCTCGGGCTTCCCCGGGTCATCGTGAGCCCGGAGCCCGGGACGACGCGGGATGCGGTGGATACGCCCCTCACTGTCGCGGGACGTCCCTATGTCCTCGTGGACACGGCCGGCATCCGGGCGAAGGGGAAGGTCGGCTACCGGGTCGAGGCCTACAGCGTGCTCCGGGCGCTGCGCAGCATTGACCGCTGCGACGTGGCCATCCTGGTGCTGGACGCCACCGCCGGCGCGGTCGGGCAGGATCAGAAGATCGCCGCCTACGCCGCCGAGGCCGGCTGCGGCCTGATCCTCGCGGTGAACAAGTGGGACGTGGCCCCCCGCGGGCCGGCCGGCGACGAGTTTGCCCTTGAACTGCGCCGGAAATTCCCGTATTGTGACTTCGCGCCGATCGTCACCTGCTCGGCGCTGACGGGGCTCCGGGTTGCCCGCCTCTTCCCGCTGGTGGCCAGCGTCGCGGCCGAGCGGGATCGCCGGATCGGGACCGGGGAGCTCAACCGGGTCCTCGCGGAGATCGTCGAGCGGACCCCTCCGCCGACGCACAAGGGGAGGCCGGTGAAGATCCGGTACGTGACGCAGGGCTCCACGCGCCCCCCCACCTTCATCTTCTTCACGAATCTCCCCCACGGTCTTCCCGCCCCCTACCGCCGGTTCCTGGCCCATCGCCTGCGGGAGTGCTACGGCTTCGCCGGGACCCCCCTCCGCCTCCTCTTCCGCAAGGGGAGCGGGCGGGAGGCGGCCAGGTCGGGCAGCGCAGCGGGCGGGGGTCGCTGAGGGGCCGGGGACGCCATGGCCGGCGAGCGAATCTTGGCGGTTGACGACGACGCCTTCTTCCGCACCCTCTACCAGGATCTCCTCACCGCGGATGGCTACAGCGTGGAGACCGCGGCCAACGGGGCCCAGGCCCTGGAGCGGCTGGCGCAGGGGGCCCCCGACCTCGTCCTGCTGGATATGCTGATGCCGGGGATGGACGGCCTGGAGACGCTCCGCCGGATCCGGGAGGCCCGGCCCGATCTCCCCGTGGTGATGGTCACCGGCCAGCAGGACGTCCGGGCCGCGGTGGAGGCCCTGAAGCGGGGCGCCGCCGACTACGTGGGCAAGCCGGTCCATGCGGACGAATTCCGGGTCACCGTCCGGCGCCTCCTGGAGGCGGAGCAGACGAAGCGGGAGCATACCGCCCTCCTCGAGGAGAACCTGGCCCAGCTTCAGACGCTGGCCCTCCTCGCCCGGGCGCAGGAGGCGCTGGGGCCCGGGGGGGGGCGTCGGCGCCTGGAGGCGCTGGTGGCGCTGGCGGGCGCGGAGGTGGGCGCTCCGCGGGCCGCTCTCCTGTACGCATCCGCAGCCGGCGATCGGCTCGTCCCGGTGGCGGTCCTGGGCTACCCCGCGGGGGGGGTGGCGGCGCGTGGCATTCCCCTGGGGGAGGGACTGCTCGGGACCCTCGTCGCCCGGGGGGTCCCGGCGGTTCTCCGGGAGGAGGAGGTCCTGGAGCGCGGAAGCGCAGTAGAGCAGTACCTGGTTGGGAACGGGGCGCTCCTCATCCCGGTGGCCGTGGGCGGGGAACCCCGAGCCGCCCTTCTGGTATCGCGCAGAGAGGAGGGGAGTGCCTTCGTGGCGGGGGAGGCCGGGAAGCTCCTGCCCCTGACCGTCCCGCTGGCGCTCGCTCTCAAGCTCGGCGAGGCCGAGAGTGCCAGCGCGCCGGCAGCGGGGATCGGCGCCGGCGGTCTCCCCCGCCTGGAGGAGCGCCTGGAGGAGGAGATCCGGACCTCCCGCCGGTACGGGCGTGCCTGCGCCGTCCTGCTGATCGGCCTGGGGGTTCTGCGGGAGGTTCTGGGGGAGGAGGAGGCGGGGGCGGCGGCGGCGGGGGTCGCGGCGAGCGTCCGGGACACCGTCCGGGGTGCCGATACCGTCCTGGCTCTCCCGGAGGGGGACCTGGGTATTGTCGTCCCCGAGACGGACTACCAGGGGGCCATCACCGTTGCCCTCCGGATCGAGCGGGCGCTACGGGCTGCCCCGTTCGGCGAGGCCCTCTTCCTCGCCATCAGCGCGCCGGTCTCCTACGGGGTCGCGGCGTTCCCCATCCACGGGGAGGGGGCCGTGGCCCTCATCGCCCGGGCCCGGAAGGGCCTCAGCCGGGGAGGGGAGGGTCGGGCCCTGACCGAGACCGTCTGGGAGTTCTTGGACCGGCTCCTCGCCGAGGCGGAGCGGGGCGGCACGCGTGGGCCCCGCCAGGGGTCCCTTGAGATAGAGCTTGAAAGTCGGGACCTGAAGTGGGTCGTCGACCCCAAGGAGTATGGGACCATCGAGGCCTACATCGAAGAGGAGCTCTTCCGGTCCGGGATCGCCGAGGGGGTTCTCTTCCTGGGGGTGGGAACAGCGGCGGAGGGGCCCGCCCGCCTCCCGCGCCTGAAGGCGCTGCAGGGCCGGGGTCTGCAGACTGTCCTCTTTGCCAGCGAGGACGGGACCGCGGTGCCGGAGGCCGACCTTGGCCTCGCCCTCGCCCGGGACGCGGAGCTGGACCGGACGCGCTTCCTCCTCTACTACGGCATCCAGGTGAGCTACGGCGTGGTGGGGCGGCGGGACGGGGGGACCTTCAGGGGCCTCTTCACGGGCAACGCCCTCCTCGTGAACGAAATCATGAAGAAGCTGCGGCAACAGTACCTGGGTCTGGGCCGGACCTGAGTGAACCGGGAGCCATGGGCCTGAGCATCCGGGAGCGGATCGAGGAGAACGAGCGGAGGATCTTTTCCCCCTTCGCCGCCCTGGCCGCGAAGAGCCGCGGTCGGGATCACCCCGAGGAGCCCTGCCCCGTCCGGACCGCCTTCCAGCGGGACCGGGACCGGGTCATCCACTGCAAGGCCTTCCGCCGTCTCAAGCACAAGACCCAGGTCTTCCTGGACCCGGAAGGGGACCACTACCGGACCCGCCTCACCCATACCCTGGAGGTGGCCCAGATCTCCCGCACCATCGCCCGGGCGCTCGGGCTGAACGAGGACCTGACGGAGGCGCTGGCGCTTGCCCACGACCTCGGCCACACCCCCTTCGGCCACGCTGGCGAGGAGGTTCTGAACGCCATCCTCTCCGGGGGGTTCCGGCACTTCGAGCAGAGCCTGCGGGTCGTGCAGGTCCTGGAGCGGGAAGGGAAGGGGTTAAACCTGACCGTCGAGGTGCAGGACGGCATCGCGCGGCATAGCAAGGGGCGGGACGGCCCGGGGGTGACGGAGGAGGGGGAAGACGTTCCCCTCACCCTCGAGGCCCAGGTTCTGAGGGTGGCCGACCTCATCGCCTACGTGAACCACGACGTTGACGACGCCATCCGGGCTGGCCTCATCACGGCTGCGGACATCCCCCCGGAGCATGTCCGGGTGGCGGGAGAGAGCCACTCAGCCCGGATCGGACGGATGGTCCAGGATGTCATCACGAAGTCGTGGGAGCAGCCCCGGATCCGGATGAGCGACCCGATGTACCAGGCGCTCTTCTCGCTCAGGACCTTCCTCTTTGAGCGGGTCTACGAGAACCCCCGGAGCCGGCGGGAGTTCGACAAGGCGACCAAGGTGGTCCGGGAGCTCTTCGCCTACTTCCGGGAACACCCCCAGGAGATCCCGCCCGAGATCCGCCAGGCCAGCGGCACGGACGGGGACCGGGCGGTCTGCGACTTCATCGCCGGCATGACCGACCGCTACGCCTTGACCTGCTACGAGCGGCTCTTCCTGCCCCGGACATGGACCGTGTTGTGACCCGCGAGAGCGAAGCCCTCCCGACTCTCCTGGCGAGCGCGCGTCTCCTCACGGACCGTGGGGAGGATGCCACGGCAGCCTCCCTCCTGAGGGATGCGGCCACGTCGGCAATCGCGCTGGGGCCGACGCCAGGGGTCCCGAAGGGGGCAGGGGGGCGGCCGTGAGGGGCCTCGACGCGGGGGCCGTGATCCTGGGTAGCCCGGCGGGTGCCTTGGCCTGTGGGGCAAGGCTGGCCGCGGCGGGCATCACGACCCGGATCCTGGAGCCGGGAGAGGCGGTGGGGGAGCCGTACCGCGCCCTGCAGCATCCTCCCTATAGCTTCGACGCGTTCCCGCCCCTGTTCTGGGGGCTCCCGGCCGGGGCGGCCCTGACGGAGGCCCTGGCCCCCCTCGCCCTTCCCCCCTTCAAGTGCCATGAGCCCGGGCTGCAGGTCCTCCTCCCACGCCATCGGCTGAGCCTGCACGCCGACCCCGGGCGCCTGGACCGGGAAGTCACCCGGGAGTGCGGGAACCGGGCATCGGCCGTCCGAGCCTTCCTGACCGACCTGGAAGAGCAGGCGGCCCGCTTCGGGGTGGGGCGCGCCCTGCCGCCGCCGCTCCTCCCCCGACCCGGCGCGCCCCGGGGCCCCCGCCTGCGGCGGGAGCTCCTCCCCTGGTTCCCGCCCGTTCGCGGGGGGCTTGAGCCGGTCGAGGATCTCCTCGCGCGCCACGGCGTGGGGGAGCCGTTCGGGAGCTTCGTGGCTGTCCTGACCGCCTTCTGGTTTGCCCAACCCCCAGCGTCCTGCCCTGCCCTCGCCGTGGCTCTTCTCCTCGAGCGGCTGCGGGGGGGGCTCTACCTCCCCGCGGGGGGGGCCCAGGCCCTCACCGATGCGCTGGTCGCCGAGTTTTTCCGCGCCGGCGGGCATCTCAGGACCGGGGCACCCGTGCAGGCGCTGCTCACCCGGTTCCAGCGCGTCACGGCCGTCCTGACGGCAGCGGGGGAGGCGGTCCCCTGCTCTGCCGTCTTCCTCGCGCGGGACGAGTCCCCACCCCTCCGGAAGGCATCCCGTCCGACCGAGGACGGGAGTGCGCCGCCGGCCATCGCTCCCCCGGCCGGGGCGGTGCTCCACGTGGCGCTGGCCGAGACCGTCCTCCCGCCCGTCCTGGGCCCCTGCGCCCTTGCGGCCCCCGGCGGCCCAGGAGGTCCCCTCTGCCTGCTCACCCTTGCCCCGTCCGGCGACAGCACCCACGCCCCCCGCGGGGAGCGGGTCCTTACGGTTCTCTTCCTGCCGGGGCCGGGCGAAGAGGGAGCCGCCCTCGCCGCATCTCCCCCTGAGCGCCTGATTGCGCGCCTCGAAGCGGTCCTTCCCGGAGCCGGCCGCTTCGCCCGCTTCGCCGCGGTCACCCCGGCGCCCCCGGCCCCGCTGGAGGAGGCGGTCGCCAGTGCCCGGCTCTGGTGGGTCCGCGCCATCCGGGAGCCACTGGGGGCGCTCCGCGGGTGTCTCCTCCTCCCCCGCGCAGGGCTTCTGGGCTGGGGCCTGCTGAGCGAGCTCTGCTGGGGCCGCTACGTCGCGGAGCGACTCCTGAAGCACTGAGGCCGGTGCGATGGCCCACGAGAAGATCTTGGTGGTGGACGACAACGCCTCCGTCTGCGAGCTTGTCGCGGCGAGGCTGAAGGAGTGGGGGCTCGAGGTGACCACCGCGGCCAACGGCCTGGAGGCGCTGGCGGTCACCAAGCGGAACCGCCCCGACCTGGTCCTTCTGGACATCATGCTCCCCTGGCTGAGCGGGTTCGAGGTGGCGAGGGTCCTGAAGGCGGACGCCGACACCCGGCACATCCCCATCATTTTTCTTACGGTGAAGGACCGGGTTCAGGACAAGGTCCTGGGCTTCGAGGCCGGGGCGGACGACTACATCACGAAGCCGTTCAACTGGGACGAGCTGCTGGCGCGGGTCGGGGCCGCCCTCCGCCGGGCCGCCGCGCCGCCCAAGGAGACGGCGGCCCGGGAGGCCCAAACCCGGGGAATCGCCGGCGGGTTGGCGGATGTCTCGTTGGCCAACCTCATCCAGTTCATCGAGGTGGACAAGAAATCGGGGATCCTCACCCTGACCCATCCGAAGGGCTCCGGCTATGTCCTGTTCAGCGAGGGGCGCGTCGCGAACGCGGTGATCGGCCGGTTCCGGGGGGAGGCCGCCGTCTACCACATGCTGGGGTGGCAGGAAGGGGGATTCACGTTCGAGCCCTGGTACGCCCCGGTGGACCGGGTTGTCGTCGCGGGCAACCAGGAGCTCATCCTCACCGGTCTGCAGCGGCAGGCCGAGATGGGGCGCCTGCGGGCGCGGCTGCCGGCGGGGGAGGCCCGCCTGGCGCCCCGCCCCGGAGAGGCGGACGAGGGCCGGGACCCGGAGGCCCGCCAGATCTGGGAGGCCTTCCAGGGGGGGCGAACCATCGGCGAGGTGATGGAGAAGGTTGACCTGGACGAGGTGCGGATCGTCGAGCTGGCGGCGGACCTGTACGAGCGCGGGCTGCTGGAGGTCAGCGGCGGTCCGTGAGCGGTGGAGGGGTGCCATGCTGGAGCGCCTGTTCCGGGTGCGGGAGCAGGGGGGAAACGTGGAGACGGAGGTCCTGGCCGGGCTGACGACCTTCATGGTGATGGCCTATATCATCTTCGTGAATCCGGCCATCCTCTCCTTCGCCGGCATCAAGGACCTCCAGGGATTGGGGCCCGCCTTCGCCCCCACGCTGGCGGCTACCTGCCTGGTGGCCGGGTCCATGACCATCCTCATGGGGGTTGCGGCCAACTACCCCCTGGCCATCGCCCCGGGGATGGGGCTGAACGCGGTGGTGGCGTTTCAGTTGGTGGTCGGGATGAAGCTCCCCTGGCCCGCGGCCATGGGGGTCATCTTCCTTGAGGGGGTGCTCATCGCCATCCTGGTCCTCACCGGGTTCCGGGAGGCGGTGATGGACGCCCTCCCCCTCGCCCTGAAGCAGGCCATCAGCGTCGGGATCGGCCTTTTCATTCTCTTCATCGGGCTGGTTTCGGGCGGGTACGTGAAGCCGGGGACCGGGATCCCCGTGACGTTGGGGGACTTCACCTCCATCCCCACGCTGGTTGCGGTGGTGGGACTGCTCCTCACCGTCGCCCTGTTGGCGCGCCGGATCAAGGGGGCCCTCCTCCTGGGGATCCTCCTGACCACGGGTGTGGCGGTTCTGCTGAATGCCCTCAGCGGCTACGCCGCCTTCACCATCCCCGGGGTGGCGGTCATCCCGAAAGCACTCGTGGGCTGGCCCGACTTCTCCACGCTGGGACAGGGGCTCAATCTGGCCGTCTTCGCCCGCGTGGGCCTCCTCTCTGCGGTCCTGACGATCTTCTCGATCATGCTGGCCGATTTCTTCGACACCATGGGCACGGTCATCGGCATCGGCGGGGAGGCCGGCTGGCTGGATGCCCGGGGGAAGCTGCCGCGCCTCAACCGGGTTCTTCTCATTGATTCCCTGGGGGCGGTTTTCGGCGGCGCCGCCTCGAGCAGCAGCGCCACGACCTACATCGAGAGCGCCGCGGGGGTGTCGGAGGGGGGGAAGACCGGGCTGACCTCGGTCGTGACCGGCCTCTGCTTCTTCCTGGCCCTCTTCTTCGCCCCGGTGGCCGGGATCGTCCCGGCCCAGGCCACCTCGGCCGCCCTCATCGTGGTGGGCTTCCTCATGTGCGCGATCGTGAAGGACATCCCCTTCCACGACATCGAGGAGGGATTCCCGGCCCTCATGACCATCGTCTTCATGCCCTTCACCTACAGCATCACGAATGGGATCGGGGCCGGGTTCATCACCTACGCCTTCCTGAAGGTGGCCCGGGGGAAGGCGACCGAGGTCCACTGGATGCTGTTCCTGACGGCGGCGGCGTTCCTCCTCTATTTCCTCCTCCCCCTCCTGAAAGCCGCCTTCACCCTCTAGGGCGATGGTGGGCCGGCGCCACGCGTGGTCGGTCTCGGTGGCGGCGGCCCGGGCGCTGCAGCGGCGGCTCCGGGAGGGCCTTATCCGGGAGGATGCCCTGGGCCCGCCTGCCGTGGTCGCGGGGGCGGACGTGGCCTTCACGGGGGGCGAGGGCGTGGCGGCCGTCGTCACACTGGCCTTCCCCGCCCTCACCCTGCGGGAGGTCGTCGCAGCCCGGCGCCCCGTCACCTTCCCCTACGTGCCCGGGCTCCTCACGTTTCGGGAAGGGCCGGTTTTGCAGGCGGCCTTCCGCCGGCTGCGCCGGCCACCTGATCTGGTCCTCTTCGACGGGCACGGCCTGGCCCATCCGGCCCGTTTCGGGTTGGCCTGCCACCTGGGCCTGCTGTGGGATGTGCCGGCGATCGGGTGCGCCAAGAGCCTCTTGACCGGTGAGGTGGCGATCGGTAGGCTCGGGCGCCGGCGGGGGGCCCACCGGGTGATCCGCGCCGACGGGGAGGTGGTTGGGGTGGCCCTGCGGACGGCCGACGGGGTGCGGCCCATCTTCGTCTCGACCGGCCACCGGCTGAGCCTCCCCACGGCGCTGCGCCTCACGCTCCGCTGCTGCCGCGGGTACCGGGTTCCTGAGCCGATCCGCCTGGCGGACGCCGCCGTCGCCCTCCTGAAGCGGCGCGGGGAGACGACGCTCTCCCCGGAGGACCTGGCCCGGCTGCTCCGGCGCCCCGGGGGCAGACGCATTTTCGGTTGCTCCGTCCGGAGCCCGGAGGTATAGTCCGGCCTCGTGAACCGGCCGGGCCACCGGGCGGGGTGCGGGCCGTGGGCTTCCGCCTCGTCTTGACACCCCCGGGACCGCGTGGTAGCGTGCGCTGGCGGTTTCGTACGCATCTCCCGGGGTCAACCTGCCCGGGTCCTTTATGCGATCGCTCTGGGCGCTCTGGCGGCTCGGGGGAGACCGTCCTCAATCATCGTTGCCCCGCACGAGGGCGTTGGTGCGGCGCTGATCACGCGGCCGCGGCCAGCGCCCTTTCCCCGTGCCCGTTGGGGGAGTCCATCGCCCGGGAAGGCGGGCGCGTGCCGATGCGCCTCACCCGGAACATCGTGAAGCCCGGGGCTCTGCGTGTCGTGATCCGCCTGCCAAGTTAGCTCTGGCGGCCCCAGGGGGTTCCCCTGGGACGGCGGAGGCGAACATGCCTACAAGCCTTCGGCTCACAAGCCCCCGAGAGACGGGAAGAAGATCGCGCTCAAGTTTGCTCGCCTGATGGAGGGCGCCACCGAGCTGAAGTGCTCCCAGTTTGCCACGGCGTTGCTCGAGAACATGTAGGGAAGGGCGTGGCCAGCGCGGGAGAGGATGGAGGCGAACCGATGCGGCCGAAAGTCACGGTGGTGGGGGCGGGGAACGTGGGGGCCACGGTGGCACAGCTCCTGGTCGAGAAGGAGCTGGCCGACGTCGTCCTGGTGGACATCATCGAGGGGCTCCCCCAGGGGAAGGCCCTCGACCTCCTGGAAGCGGGGCCGGTGGAGGGGTACGACTGTTGCCTCACGGGGAGCAACAGCTATGAGCCCGCGGCGGATTCCGACCTGGTGGTGATCACGGCCGGGATCGCCCGCAAACCCGGCATGACGCGGGACGACCTCCTGCAGATCAACGCGAAGATCGTGGGGGGGGTGGCCGACGAGGTGGCGAAGCGCTCCCCGGGCGCCATCCTCCTGGTGGTCAGCAACCCCCTGGACGCCATGACCCACCTGGCCTGGAAGCGGAGCGGCTTCCCGGCCCACCGCGTCCTGGGGATGGCCGGCGTGCTGGACGCGGCCCGGTTCCGGACCTTCATTGCCCAGGAGCTGAATGTGTCCGTCGAGAACACCTTCGCCTTCGTCCTGGGGGGGCATGGGGACACCATGGTCCCCCTCCCCCGATACTCCACGGTGGCCGGGATTCCCATCACCGAGCTCCTCCCGCCGGAACGGGTGGAGGCGCTCGTCAAGCGGACCCGCGACGGCGGCGCGGAGATCGTGTCGCTCCTCAAGACAGGGAGTGCCTTCTACGCCCCGGGGGCGGCGGTGGCGGAGATGGTGGAGGCCATCCTGAAGGACAAGAGAAAGATCCTCCCCTGCTGTGTCCGCCTGACCGGGCAGTACGGCATCACGGATCTCTTCGTGGGGGTTCCGGTGAAGCTGGGGCGGCGGGGCGTGGAGGA
>JAKEHP010000393.1 GCA_022614955.1 Candidatus Methylomirabilota bacterium | reverse complement strand
CCTGGATCAGGAAGACCTCGCCGTCATTGCTCCCGATCACGAGATCGCGCGACCCGTTACTATCCCAGTCCACCACGAAGGGGGCGGCGCGGGAGCTGACCGCTACCGGGGCGCCTCGGCCCGTCAGCGGTACCCCGGTTGGGAAGGCCGGCGCACCGTCCGTCCCCGCATTGAGGAACACGTAGGTGCGCCCATTGGCGTCCCCGACGAGGAGGTCCTGCCGCCCGTCCTGATTCCAATCCGCGACAAACGGCCGGGCGTAGGCCCGGGAGACCCCCACCTCCGGCAACGAAAGCGTCACGCCCGCGGCGAGCACCGGATTGGCGTCGGTCCCCTGATTGAGAAACACGCTCACGGTGCCGTCCCCGGCCCCCACCAGGAGGTCCTTCGTGCCGTCCGCGTTCCAGTCCACCACGACCGGGGCCGCCGGGCCGACCACTTGAAGGGCCCCCCCTCCAGCGTCCAGAAACCCCCACGCCCTCAACTGCGGGGTGGCGTCCTCCAGGGTATTGCGATACCAGCGGACGGCGCCCTGCCCATCCCCCACCACCAGATCCTTGCGCCCATCGCCGTCCCAGTCCACCACGAAGCCGAAGGCGGGGCCGATCACCGCGATCGGGGCGCCATCCGCCACGATCGGCTCGCTGGCGCTGAATTGGGGTGCGGCCTCTGACCCTGCGTTTCGATAGAGCACGATCGCGCCGTCTCCGCCCGCCACGACGAGGTCCTTCTTGCCATCAGCGTCCCAGTCCACCACAAAGGGCGCCGACGCGCCGGTCCCCCGGATGGCGGCCCCTCCCGCTTCGAGAGCCCGGGCAGTCGGGTCCAGGAGAGCCGCCGGGTCGAACGGGACCAGATCGAGGGGTACCACGTTTTCCCCCGAGCAGAGCTGCACCAGGCGATACCCATCCACAAATCCGGCCAGCCGCGTCCTGAGCACATACTTCCCTGCCGGAAGGCCCGCGACTCTCAGCTCGCCGCTTTGGGAAACGATGCCCCCAAAGGTCCCCAGGTAGCCATAGTTGCCCCCGAGGAAAGTTCGGGTCCCGGGCAGCGTCCGAACGGTCAAGGATGCGGGCCCCGCAGCGGAAGGAACAGCAATACTCAGCGCGCTCGGCGTGGAGATGTTCGCGGGATCTCCCGCCTCGTAGACGAAGGCCGTGTAGAAGTAGGTTTGGGGGGTGACCGTGCAATCAACGGCAGACGTTCCGGACCCCTCATAGATGAATACGCCATCAGTGGGGCTCACAGCAGGAGCAGCAACGGTTCTGCGGATGACCACCTGCACAGGGAAGGGAACTTCTTGCGGGACTGCAGGGAGCTCCCACGTCAGGATGACTGACCCGAGTTTGCCCTGGAAATTCCGCGCGGGAGGCGGCTGCTTCTTGGTCATCACCCGGACCACATTCGAGAGGGGAGAGAAATTCGGGACTTCGTCGAGGGTTCGGAGGGCAAAGTAGTAGGTCGTTTTGGGTATCAAGCCCCCGACGGTGAAGCTCTCTCCGCTCCCCGCTGGCCTTGGGGCGGGGGCGGGCACCCCCGGCACCGGGGTGGCACTCCCCCAGTTGGCGAGCGTGATGGTTGAGGTGGAATAGCGAACGTCATAGCTCCCTGCCTGGCCGGTCCCTCCGTCATCCCCGGGGGCGGTCCACGTCAGATCAAGAGAAACGTTTGAGGCATTGGAAGCATTCAGATCCGTCACCGCCGCGGGTGGAGTGCTGTCCGCAGGCGCGTACGTCACCGTCAGGGTGTCCGTCCCGGTGTTGCCGGCCGCATCCCGCGCCGTCACCGTGAGCACGTTCGTCCCGGCCTGGAGGACAATCCCGCTCACCGTCCAGCTCGTGGTTCCGCTCGCCGTGCCGCTGCCGCCCCGGTCGCTCGCCCAGGTCACCTGGGTCACCCCGACGCTGTCCGCGGCCGTCCCCCCCAGGCTGAGCGGGCTGCTGCCCGTGCTGTAGGTCGCACTGGCGGTCGGGGTGCTGATCGCGGCGGTGGGGGGGGTGGTGTCGGGAGCCTGCGGCGTGGCGCTGGCCGTGGCCCCCGTGGAGACGTTCCCCGCATTGTCCGAGGCGCAGACCCGGTACGAGTAGGTGGTCCCGTTGGTCAGGCCGGTGTGGGTGAAGCTCGTGGCACTCCCCAGGAGAAGCTGGGTGCCGCTGGTGCAGGAGGCGGCGGGAACGCCGCCTGTCGCAAAGACCAGCCTATAGGGATTGGTCCCGGAGAGCCCGCTCCCGCCGTCGGAAAAGCCCGACCAGGTCAGGGCCACCTGGCCGTTGCCCGCGGTGGCGGTCAGGGTGCCATTGCCGGGGAGCGACTGATCCAGGAGGATGGAGTCGGAGGCCGTGGTGGAGACGTTGCCCGCTGCATCTTTGTACCAGGCGTAGACCGTCTTGGTCCCATCCCCGCTGCTCAGGGTATACGCCACATTGGCGCTGAAGCTGGTCGTGGAGGTGACGGCCACCCAGCCCGCCGCAGTGGGCGAGGGGGGCGTCGAGCTGGTTGCCCGGTAGTAGCCCACCACTCCCACCGCATCCGTGGCCGAGAGGTTCAAGGTTGCGGCCGTCGAGTTGGTGGAGGCCGCATTGCCACTGACGGTCAGGGCTCCGGTGGG
>JAKEHP010000392.1 GCA_022614955.1 Candidatus Methylomirabilota bacterium | reverse complement strand
TCCTCCCTCGGGCCTCGTGATGCTCGTCATTTGGCCCGGCACCCCCGCCGTCGCGTGAGCATTATCTGCAAAAGGTCCCCGTGCCCGGCATCGCGGCCCCCGTCCTGGCAGCCCTGACCCAGTTTGCGGTCGGCGGCCTCTGGGCCCAGACGCTCGTGCCGCTCCCGGCAATCCAGCGGGGCTTCTTCGCCCTCTGCTCCCTCAGCCTGCTCTCGGCCGAGGTCATCGTTATCTGGGTCCTGGGCGCGACGGCGGCGGGGCCGGCCCTCCTCGCCACGCGGGCGGGGCTCCCTCTCCTTGGCGCGGCCGCCTTCGGGGCGTCGCTCCTGGCTTATCTCGTCTCCCTCGGCCTGGCGGGGGAGAAGGGCGTTCGCTTCGCTCGGGCTGTTGCGCTCCTGTTGGGGGGCGGGCTCCTCGTTCTGGAAGCCTGGGGGGGCGGGGAGGCGCTGGGACCGCTGGGCTTCCCCCTCCGGCTCGGGAACGCGGGCCTGGGGGCGGGCCTCCTGGGCCTGGCGTTCGTGGGGATGCTCCTCGGTCACAGCTACCTCAACGCCCCGCATCTCCCCCTTCGGCTTATTGACCGGCTCAGCCGGATCTTCCTCTGGGCCGTTCTTGCCCGGGGCTGCTATCCCGTGGTGACGGGAGCCCTCCTCTTGGTCGGGGGTGGCCTGGCCCCGGGGTTAGCCCTGGCAGGGCTTCAGGAGCACCTCTTCCTGGTGATCCTGCGTCTGGGGGTGGGGGTGGGGGGGAGCCTGACCGTCGCGCTGATCATCCGGAACTGCCTTCGCCTGCCGAATGTCCAGGCGGCGACCGGGTTCTACTACGTGGCGATGCTCACCGTGTTTCTCGGCGAAGTGCTGGGCCGGTTCCTCTTCGCTCTCGCGAATCTCCCCCTCTAGAGAGGCCATGATGCGGCGCGGGCCCAGCCTTCCGGGACTGCTGTTCGGGGCGTCCTGGATCCTCATTGCGCTGGTCCTGTTCGCGACGATGGTGGCGGGATACGCCCGTCTCTTCGGCGTGACCGGCACCCTGTTCGCCATCTCCGTTCTCCCCCTCTCCGCCCCTGCATACCCCTTCCTTGCCTGGTATCTCGAGGGGACCTTCCCTTGGCTCTGGGGGCTTGGCCTCCTGGTGGCGATCGGTATGGGGAGGATCCTTTTGGCGGACTGACATCACCTTTTGCACGGGGGCTTGATCGTGCCTAGCGCAATTTTCCTCCGGAAATGGGTTGTGCTCGCTGAAGAGTTGAACTCCCAAACAATCTTCCTTGGGGTCTACATGAGACGGGGCCAGGCTTGTCAACCCTAACGCAGGAAGCTCGGGCACCAGGTCTGATCCAGGGGAACGGGATCGAGGGGCCCGCTAGCGGAAGGGGAAGAGCCGGTCGGTCTTGATCTTCCCCTCGATCTGGCCGAAGGGGACGAGCCCGTACTGGCGGCTATCCTCGCTCACGGGCCGGTTGTCCCCCATGACGAAATAGGTTTCCTTCTCGATCGTCAGCGGGCCGAGATCGGGGAAGGTGGGGCCGGGGGCGTACAGTTCCTCCAACCGGCGGTCGTTGATGTACACCACCCCGGACCTGATCAGCAGCCTCTCCCCTGGAAGTCCGATCACCCGCTTGACGTACTGCTCCGAGGCGAACCGATCCCGTCGGAGCACGACGAGGTCGCCCCGCTCGGGCAGGGCGAAGACGTAGATATACTTGTTCACCAGATAGTAGTTCCCCTCGGGCAAGGTGGGGAGCATGCTGATGTCCGTGATCACACCGGCGCTCACTACATAGCGCTGCACGAGGAAGTACATCAGGATGGACCAGAAGAGGATGAAGGCGAGCCGATACGACCGGCGATGCTCGGTCTTGATGAAGCGCCAATCGAAGAAGGCCCGGCGCTTCCATCCCTGCTTATTCCCCATCCTTGCGCTCCCCCTCCTCCAGGCGGGCCAGCAGCACCCTCCGTCTTGCGTCTCTCCCACCACTGCCGGTGGAGGGCGAGAACGCCATCCGGAGCAGAAGGGGGTGTCCCCTTGCACATGGGGTGCCAAGACCACATCG
>JAKEHP010000391.1 GCA_022614955.1 Candidatus Methylomirabilota bacterium | reverse complement strand
CTAGCGGAGGTCGGCCGCGGCCGCGCGCAGCAGCCGGCGCTGGAGCGCCCACATCCGGCGGCGCTCGGCCGCGGTCGCGTGGTCGTGCCCCAGCAGGTGGAGGATACCGTGAATCAGGAGGAGGGCTGCCTCTCGCTCGAGGGAATGACCGGCCCGCGTTGCCTGGCGGGCGGCAGTCTCCACGGAAATGACCACGTCCCCCAGGAGGCCCGGCTGCCCGGGCGGCCCGCTCCCTTCCCCCTGCGGGAAGGCCAGGACATCGGTGGGGTGGTCCTCGCCCCGGTATCGGCGGTTCAGGGCACGGATGCGGTGGTCGCTGACGAGGAGGCAGCCGACATCCGCCTCAGGACAGCCCAAGGCGCTTAATGTCTTCCGCCCCACGCTTCGCAGCCGGGGCGTCGCCACCCTTCTCGCCCGCTGGAGGTTTCGCACCTGAATCCCCATCCACCGTCCGCTTCTTGGCGAAGTCTTGCAACTGAACCCCCGGGTAGTCCACCCGGTGGTGGTACATCCCTGTCAGGATGCGAATGAACGCCTTGGCGATGAGGTGCAGGTCCTTCAGGGTCAGGTCACACTCGTCCAGTTCCCCCTCGATGAAAATATTATTGATGAGCCGCTGGACGACCCCCTGGATCCGGGCCGGCGTGGGGTCGTTCAGGGTGCGAGCCCCCGCCTCCACGGCATCGGCCAGCATCAGGATGGCCGCCTCGCGCGTCTGCGGCTTCGGGCCGGGGTACCGGTAGTCTCCCTCGTCCACCTCGCCCAGGTCCGGGTCGTGGGCCTCTTTCGCCTTCTCAAAGAAGTACTTCACCAGGCGGGTGCCGTGGTGCTGGGGGATGAGGTCCACGATGGCCGGCGGGAGGCCGTGCTCCAGGGCCATCGCGATTCCCTCCTTCACGTGCGAGGTAATGATGAGGCTGGACATCCGGGGGTTCAAATCGTTGTGGCGGGCGAGCGCCTCCGGCTGGTTCTCGATGAAGTAGGCCGGCTTCTTGATCTTCCCCACATCGTGGTAGAGAGCCCCCACCCGACAGAGGAGGGGGTTGGCCCCGATGGCCTCGGCCGCCGCTTCGGCGAGGGTTCCGACCATGATGCTGTGGTGGTAGGTGCCGGGAGCGGTCATGATGAGCTGCCGCAGGAGCGGGTTGGTCATGTTCGAGAGCTCCAGCAGCCTGAGGTCGGTGGCGGTGTCAAAGAGGAACTCCAGCGCCGGAAGTAGGGCGGAGGCGATCATGGCGGTCAGGATCCCGTTGGCCAGGCCCACAAGGATCTCCACCGGCAGCCGCAGGAAGTTCCCATCGAGGAAGGCGAAGGCCGCCAGGCTGTAGGCGTTCGCCAGCCCCACCCAGCAGCCGGCCTTAAAAAAGGTGCTCCGGTCCTGCACCGGCGGGATGCCGAAGACCCCCACCAGCCCACCCACCATGGCGAAGACGAAGAACTTCAGGCCCATGCCTACCATGAGGGCGCAGAGGAGGCTGATGGCCAACGAACCGGCGAAGGCGACCCGGGCGTTGAAGAGGACCGCCAGCAGGACCGCCCCGAGCGCAACGGGGAGGGCGTACTCGAAGGAGGCCTGCGGCACCGCCGGGAAGTGAGTCGCGAGGGCCCCCGTGAGGACGGCGGCCCCCCGGACCACCAGGAGGGTCACCAGCACCACGGTGGCGAGCAGGGTCAGGTGCTTGGGGGTCTGCCACTGCCGCGGCTGGAGGCGGAGCATGTACAAGGCCAGGGCCGGAAGGACAAAGGCGGAGAAGAGGAACAGCCCCACCAGGGCTACAGGGCCCGCGTCCGGGGGCGGGGCTGACGTCAGGACGATGGTGGTCAGGAGAATGAAGAGCACCCCGCCCAGCCGGAGGATCCGGGGCTGCTCCTCCGCCGCCTGGAAGAGTCCCCGCAAGGGGGTCCGGTGGTAGCGGTGGTGGCTCCCGGACGTCTTGCGGCCACCGTTTTCCTTCGTCATCGTGCTGCCCTGGGGCATGGGTTGCCTCTGTCCTGGCGGCCGGGGGGCTAGCCGACGTCCGGGGCCTCCCGCCCGCCGCGGACCGGTTCCGGTCGGCGGGAGGGGACGCCCCCGGGCGGGGTGTGGTGCTCCTCGTAGGCGCGGATGATCTGCTGGACCAGCTCGTGCCGGACCACGTCCTCCTCCCT
>JAKEHP010000390.1 GCA_022614955.1 Candidatus Methylomirabilota bacterium | reverse complement strand
TCCCGCAGGCTGTCCACCACCACCTGCCTGCTGTTCACCGCGAGCGGGATCGGCACGGCGAGCTTCTCCCACCGGAGCACGGCCACGACGGAGTCGGCGCCGGGATCCTCGAAGACGTAGGCCAGCCGTTCCTCCATCTCGGCGGGGACCGGGGTGGTCTTCACCCGGAGGACGTCCTCCCCGGGGTCGTAACTGAAGCTGCCCCAGGCGTTGGCCTGCCGGCTCAGGATGATGGTCCACTCGTTCCGGCCGGGAATCATGTGCAGGCCGTAGCGGCCGGCGGGAACCTCCTGGCCCGACACCCGCACCGGGGAGCTGAAGGAGACGACGGTGTTCTCGTTGGCCCCCGCCCGCCACACCGAATCGTAGGGGACCAGGCCGCCCCAGACCGGCCGCCCGCCGACTGCAGGCCGATCGTAGGAAATGCGGATCTCGGTCAGGCCGACGGTCTGGGAAATCGAGGCGCGGGGGCTGACCTTGGGCAGAACCAGCGGGGGAGCCTGGGCGGCAAGGGGGACCGTGAGGACGGCGGCCGAAACCATCGCCCCGTAGGGTAGCAGGCGGCGCATGAGCGGGCTCCATGAAGGTGGGATACCATCCCCTACGAAGCGCCTCGGGGGAAGGTTCAGGCGGCCCCCGAGCTACGGGGGTCGAATTTGGTGGTAGCTTTGCGCTAGCCTCCCGAACGAGCCGCCCCATGGATCCCGCGCTCCGCCGTTTCGCCGCCCTGCTCGCCGCGGTGCTGTCCGCCTGTGAGCCGGCGCCCGGACCCCGCATGCCGCCCCCGGACCCGCCGGGCGGTCCGCCGGCCGACCTGGAGAGCGCGCCGATCCTCCTGGAGTACGTGTGCGGCAACCGTTTCGTGCTGGTGAACCAACTCCCCCAGGCCGTCACCGTCCGCTGGGAGGTGCGGGGCACCGAGGAACGGGGCGAGCGCCGGCTCGCCCCCGCCCAGGCGGGCGATCCGCCGTTCAGCGAGACCGAGCTCACCGTGCTCAACGAGAACCCGGTGGCGCTGTACCACGGCGACAGCCTCATCGCGGTCGCCGCCAACGTCCAGACCCCCTGCGAGCCGATCGTGGACGGCCCCAGCTTCGCGGTGGCCGCCGGGTCGGCGGCCGGAGCCTGGAGCGCCCCGTCGCCCTGGCCCGTCGTGGCCCTTCACCTCCACCTGCTCCGTACCGGCAAGGTCCTGGCCTGGGGCAAGTTCGGTGACCCCTACCTG
>JAKEHP010000389.1 GCA_022614955.1 Candidatus Methylomirabilota bacterium | reverse complement strand
GTCGTCGGCCTGCTGCGCCTCCGCGCGCGCCGGGCTCCAGAGTCCCTGCTCCCCTCGAGAGGAGAAGAGGGTGAGGGGAGGCCATCTTGCCCGGACCGCCACGCCCGCACCCTGGCCCTTTCCCTTCCAGGGGGAGGGCGTGACCGAGGCCTGTCCCTCCCATCGGCGGGGCTGGAAGCCGGTGGCATCGTAGAGGTAGATGATGACCTTCCAGATCTCCTCCTCCGTGAGTCGGTCCTCCCAGGCGGGCATGACCGAATTCCACGGGGCGGACTCCTTCGGCAACCCCGGCCCGCCCTTGGCAATGCGCCAGAACAGGAACGATTCGGCCAGCATGGCGATGGTGCCGGGGTCGGTGAAGTTGGCGGGAAGCGGATTGAAGGCATGGGCGAAGTGACCCGCCCCGTCCAGGTTGTCCCCGTGGCAGTAGATACAGTTCTTGATGTAGATCTCTTCCCCCTCGCGCACGTACCTCTGGAAGTTGGCCCCGCCCTTCCTCAAGGGGTTCTCCAGCCCTTGGATCTCGATGGTCTTCCCCCGGAACGAGATGGAGGCGGGGGGGGCCGGGTGGACCGCGCGAAGCTCTGGGGGGGCCTCTACCTTGGCTGCGGCCTGGGTGTAGGCGTAGTAACCGAAAAGCGGCGGCAAGAGGACCAGGAAAAGCAGCCGGACCGGGCGCTTGGCGTCCTCCACGAGCGTTGATTGGATGGGCCGGACGAACGCCTTCCAGGAGTCGGAGTCCGAGGAGACATAGACCAGGACCGCGAGGAAGGTGATCGCCATGTAGAGCGTGACCACACTCCAGGGGGCCGGCGGGCGAATGCCATATCGGAAAAAGGCAAAGGCGATACCGAGGACCAGTGCGGCTTGGAGGAACTTCGAGCGGAACATCGTTATTGCTTCGCCGCGGCGGAGGCGGAACCGCCCTTGAGCGTCAGAAGGAACGAGACCAAGTCCACGTACTCTCCGGCGGTGAGGGTCTGGCCGTAGGTCGGCGGCATCACGTTAGGAGGGTACCCGGATACGGTGGCCATGGCGCCGGGCTTCAGGATTTTGGCCATGATGTACTCGGGGGTCTGGATCTGCGCGATCTGGGAGAGGTCAGGCCCCACAGGGGAGGCGCCGATGGAGCCCGCCTTGTGGCAGGCAATGCAGCCGCCCTTGCCCATGAAGACTGCCTGGCCGGCCTTGGGATCGCCGGGGAGCTTCATCTCCACCACCGCCGCGGCCCCTCCACCCGCAGGCATCCCCGCGGTCTTGGGGATGTCGTCAAGCTTGACCGTCACGGTCCCCCCCAACGACTCGAGGTACGCCATCAACGCCCAGAGCTCTGAGCGGTTCAGCCCGATGGGCGGCTTGTCCGCTTTCGGCATGATCGCGGGGTATCCCTCAACGAGGAAGGCCGCCGGCTCAAGCAGCGATTCGATCAGGTAGGTTTTGGCGGTCATCCCGGGCTTCCGTTTCGCCGCGGTGGCGCCGATCCCCGCAAGATCGGGGGCGCGGGTCCCCTGCTGACCGATTCTGTGGCAGACCTCGCAGGCCCC
>JAKEHP010000388.1 GCA_022614955.1 Candidatus Methylomirabilota bacterium | reverse complement strand
TGCTTCGTCCCTCCCCATTGCCACTCCCCCGCTCACGTCCTCGTGCCGGGCTCCGCGCCGGCCGCCTTCTCCAGCTCGGCCACCTTCTGGCGCAGGGCCCTCTCGGTATTCCACCGCTCGCTGTCGTCCCGGAGAAAGGCAAAGATCGCCTCGACGCGGCCGTCAGCGGCCTTGAGCATGCCCACCGTAAACGCGATGGAGAGCGTGCTCCCGTCCTTCCGAATGGCCGGGACCCGCAGCACCTGGGTCCCGTACTGCGTCGTGGCCGTCCGCATCACCTCCCTGTACCCGGCCCAGTGCCGGGCCCGGTGCCGTTCCGGGACAATGAGATCCAGCGACTTCCCGATGGCCTCGCCAGCAGCGAAGCCGAACAGCCGCTCCGCCGCCGGGTTCCAGAGCGTGATCGTCCCATCGGGGCTGGCCACCACGATGGCGTCCGCCGAGTGCTGGATGATCCGCTCGTAGAGCGTCATGGCTCCCTCGGCCCCCTGTTTGGTTCGCCCGGCCCCGCAGTCGTGGCCCGATGAGACCCTCTCCCACCGCCCGATCTCGCCGTCTTGCCGGCGCGCCGCCCCTTCCACCATGCCCGCAGCCGCCGGAGGTGCTGCCGCTCGTGGGTCCAGGCGTACTCCGGAAGCCAGGACGTCACGGGATACCGGTGCGCCGGGTCGCGGAGGGAGGGGGCCGGAAGCCGCCGGAGTCCCTCGATCAGGCGGTTCCGCACCCGGGCGAGCCGCCGGAGAACCCCCCCGAGCGTCATGGACCGGGCGGCCGCCACCGCGCGCGCATTGAACCGGTCCACCAAGCGGGGGTCCGCGTCGTAGAACAGAATCCGATCCCCCCGGCCCCGCGCGATGAGGGCGAACCGGCGGACCGCCTCCCCCTCCCAGGCCGCGACGTGGGCGAGGACGTCCTTGACCGACCAGCGCCCCTGGGTGCGCGGCCGGAGGAGCTCCCGCTCCGGCACCCCGGCGAGGAAGCGCAGCGTCGCCTCCCGCGACCGGGTCATGCGCTGGATGGCCCCTTCCCTCCAGGCCCCAAGCTGCGCCGCGGAGACCCGCCGGCTCATCACC
>JAKEHP010000387.1 GCA_022614955.1 Candidatus Methylomirabilota bacterium | reverse complement strand
TCCGGGGGTGGGACCAGCTCCCGGATGGGGATGTCCACGCCGCAGGTCTCGCAGTGGACAGTCCCATCGGACTCCGGGTCCACCTGGAACAGCGTCATGGCGCAATAGGGGCAGATCAGGGCCTTGGATCGCAGGGCCATGCGCTCTCCCTCATCGTCCCCCGGCCCGGGCCCCTTCCGGGGCCAGCCGGAAGGCCGGCGGGATGCTCAACGCCAGAAACGCGCCCACGAGGGCCAGCCCGCCCGCAGCGTAGCACCCGCCCGCGAAGGAGCCGGTCAGGTCCCGAATCCAGCCGGTGGCCATGGGGGCGGCCAGCGCGCCGAGGAAGGCGACCGTGTTGCAGAGGCCAAAGGCCGTGCCGAGAACCTCGGGCGGCGCCAGATCCCCGAGGACGGCGTAGGCCGGGCCGTAGCAGCCCCAGAGGAAGACGCCGGCGAGGAAGATCCCGGTGACGAAGACCGGGGTGGGCGCCCGGAGGCTGAGCGCGATCCCCATCCCCAGGAAGGTGGCCGCCACTCCCACATAGCTCAGAGCCATGACTCCCTTGCGCCCCAGCCCCCGACCGGCCGCCTGGTCACTGGCCCAGCCGACGAGGAGCAGCCCGGGCAGGGCGGCGAGTCCCAGGAGACTCGCGTAGAGCGAAGACGCCCCCAGGCCCCGCACCCCCAGCTCCTGGAACATGGCTGGGGCCCAGGTCCCCACCAGCGACATGGCATAGATATTGGTCGCCTGCGCCAGGTACAGGCGCCACAGGTCCGCGCTCCTGAGCAGCGCCCGGTAGGGGTGCCACCTCCATGCCGGGCGGCCAACGCAAACGGGCTCCCGGATGAAGCGCCAGACCGCGGCCGCCGCCAGAAACGAGGGCAGGGAGAGCAGGACGAAGGCTGCCCGCCATCCCCACGCCTCCGCCACCAGCCCCGCCAGCACGAGCCCCAGAAAGAGGCCGAGGCCCCCGCCGGTGAAGGAGACCGCCTGGCCCACGCCCATCTTCTCCCGGGGGGTGACGGCGGCGATGAGGGGGCGATCGTTGCCAAAGTAGGAACCCATCCCG
>JAKEHP010000386.1 GCA_022614955.1 Candidatus Methylomirabilota bacterium | reverse complement strand
GGATCCCCCGGGCCGCGCTCCCGATGGGCAGGGAGGCCTCCAGGTGCCTGCGGCGGAGGCGCCAGGCGGTCCAGGCGACCGCCGCCTGGTCCCGGGTGAGCGCCAGCGCGCGGAGGTCGCGGGCAAGGGCGGCCAGCGCATCCTCCCCGGCGGCCCGGGCGATCCGCTCGAGGAGGGTGCGGTAGCCGGCGGGCTGCTCCGCCTCCCAGCACCGCTCGGCGTCCTCCGCCTCGAAGAGGTCGCCCACGACGTGGTACCCGATCGCCCCCGCGACGGAGGCCTCGCCCTCAGATTCCCCGTCGTCCGTGTCGGGGGCCTCGGTGCCCTCGGCAGGCAGCTCGTCCGCCTCGTCCACGGGATCCCCGCCGCCCTCGAGCAGCTCCAGCTCCACCACCAGGTCCCGGAGCTCCCGGCAGACTGTCTCGATCCCCTCCCGGTCCACGCGGTCCGCGTAGGCGGCGATCACCTGGCGGTCGGCCTCCAGCGCGAGGAGCAGCTCCCCGTACTCGAAGGCCGCCCGGGCGTCGCACCCGAACCGCCGTCGCAGGGCCGGGATGGTGAGCGCGTACGGCTTCCCGTCCGTGGCGTTCTCGTGGGGCGCCAGGACCTTGCCGCCCACGACCTCGCACCGCTCGAACCACAGCCGGTCGCCTTGCCGAAGGGCGGCGATGTGGGCCATGGTGTCGTGGACGGGAGACCCGCTGTCCGGGACGAGGAAGATCGCACGCAGTGACCGGAGCGCCGAGGCCGATACCCACGGCGCCGGAAGGGACCGCGCCCCGACGACCGCCACGAACCGAGCCATGACGCACCTCCGTGATCGAGAACGAGGCCGAGCCAGCCCCAGGCCCCGCCGGCCACACCGACCAGCGAGTGACAACCAGGGACCGCCCCAGGGGGCGGGCCGCCCCCCACGGAGGCCGGCCCCGCCTGCGGGGCCATCCCTCTGGGCGGGGGGGTGGGACAGCGAAGCGGCCGGGGGCGGCCCGGACCCGGTTTCGCCGGAGTCACCCCGCCCCGCCCCGCTTGGCGGGGGGGAGCGGGGCCGGACCGGAGGGGAGGACCCCGGAGGGCAGCCGGGGAAGGATAAATGGAGGGGACCCGTCAG
>JAKEHP010000385.1 GCA_022614955.1 Candidatus Methylomirabilota bacterium | reverse complement strand
GAGGAGCCGGGCCGCCTCCGGGTCCTCGAACTGACCGCACAGGAGGATGTGCGCGGGCTCGGCGCTGTCGGCGTTGGCGAGGAGGAAGCGGGAGATCTCCTTGGCGAGGATCTCGATGAGCGCGGACTGGGTCTTGGGGTCGAGCTCGAGGAACCGGCGGGTATCGGCCTCGTCGAGGACGATGATCGGCGTCCGCGGTCCCGAGGGGTCAAGCTCGGGGATCGGCTGCAGCGCCGCGTCCGGCTGCTGCCCGTGCGCGATGACGATTCGCACGTGGGGGAGGAGCCGCTTCAGGTAGCGGCCCAGGGTGTGGATGCTCTCCACCCGGTTGTGGACGAAGAACACCTGGCCCCCCCGGCTCACCTCCCGCTCCACCGCGTCCTGGATCACGGCGGGGTCGAAGCGGCAGACGTAGGTCCGGATCGCCAGGCGGTCCTCGGGGGGCGTCTCGATGGTGCTCACATCCCGCACCCCCAGCATGGCCATGTGCAGCGTGCGGGGGATGGGGGTCGCGGTGAGGGTGAGGGCGTCCACCTCCCGGCGGAGCTGCTTCAGCCGCTCCTTCGCCGCCACGCCGAAGCGCTGCTCCTCATCCACCACGAGCAGGCCCAGGTCCCGGAATCGGACATCCCGCTGGAGGAGCCGGTGGGTCCCGATGACGATGTCCACGGTCCCGTCCCGGAGGCCCTGGAGGATCGCCTGCTGGTCCCGTCGGCTCCGGAACCGGGAGAGCATCTCCACCCGGAGGGGGAAGGGGGCGAACCGCTCGCTGAAGGAGGCAAAATGCTGCATGGCCAGGACCGTGGTGGGGACCAGGACCGCCACCTGCCTGCCGTCCGTGGCCGCCTTGAAGGCGGCCCGCATGGCCACCTCCGTCTTCCCGTACCCCACGTCCCCGCAGATGAGGCGGTCCATGGGGCGGGGCCGCTCCATGTCCGCCTTCACGGCCTGGATGGCGGCGAACTGGTCTGCCGTCTCCTCGTAGGGGAAGGATGCCTCGAACTCCCGCTGCCAGGGGGTGTCCGGGGCGAAGCCGTGGCCCGGGAGGATCTGCCGGGCCGCGTAGAGCTGGAGCAGCTCCTGCGCCAGGGCCCGGACGGAGGCTTTCACCCGCGCCTTGGCCTTGATCCAGGCGGTCCCGCCCAGCCGGTCCACGGGCGGGGGGCGCGCCTCCGCCCCGACGTAGCGTTGGACCAGGCCCATCTTGTCCACGGGGACGTAGAGGCGATCGCCGGTGGCGTACTCCAGGATCAGGTAGTCCCCGTCCCGCTCCGCGACGGTGAAGCGCTGCAGCCCCTGGTAGCGGGCAATCCCGTGGTCCACGTGAACCACCAGGTCGCCGGGGAGCATCTCCTCCAGGGCCCGCAAGGCGGCGCCGGGGTGCGCCGCCTTGCGGGGGGGTGGCAGGCGACGGGTCCCGAAGAGCTCCCCCTCCGTGACCAGGATGGCCTTGAGGGCCGGGAACCGGAAACCGCGGCTCAGCTCCCCGACGGCGATGGCGCAGGGCCGCTCGGGGGAGGCTGCGACCCCCAACGCGGCACCCAGGGCGTGCTCCCGGAGAATCTCCTGGAGGCGGCGGGCCTGCGCCTCGCTGCGCGCCACCAGCGTCACCGCGAATCGCTCCCGAAGCCACCGGGTCACATCCTCCACGAAGGCCTGGAGTCTCCCCTGATAGGCGGGGATCGCCTCCGTCTGGCAGGCAATCGCCTCCCCCGAAGCCCCGCTTGGGAGAGGGAACGGGGAGAGGACGACCTGGAGACGGGACGCGAGGCCGGCACGGAGAGTCTCCCAGGGGACCAGACGGGAGGTCGCCGGCGGGACCGCGACGTCCGCGGCCGCCCACCGGGCATCCGCCCGGACTGCGGCCTCGTGCGTCCCGGCCGCCCCGGCCGCCACCTGGTCCGGGTCATCCAGAAGGCAGAGGGCCTCCGGGGGGAGGTAGTCCAGGAGGCTCGCCCCGGCATCGGGGAAGCAGGGGAGGTAGGCCGGGAGGCCGGGCGCCGCACGCCCCGCCTCAAGCGCCTCCCGAAGGGAGGGAGGGACCCGGCCGCCAGAGAGGCGATCCAGGGCAGCGAGCGCCGCCTGCCGAGATTCCGGGTCGAGGAGGGTCTCGACCACCGGCAGGGCGAGGGCCCGCGGGAGGGGATTCACCGAGCGCTGCGTCTCGGGGTCGAAGGTCCGGAGGGACTCGATGGCATCCCCCACGAACTCGACCCGGACGGGGTGGGCCGCCAGGGGGGGAAAGAGGTCCAGGATCCCACCTCGGAGGCTGAACTCTCCCGGCTCCCCCACCTGGGGGACCCGACGGTAGCCGATCCAGGTGAGGCGCTCGGCCAGATCCCCCGGGGGGATGAGGCGCTGGGGGTACAGGTGGACGAGCGCCCGCTCGAGCGCCTCCGGCGCGAGGAACCGGCCGCTGGCCGCGACGGCGGCGGCGACCACCAGCCCCCGGCCCTCCCGCAGGAGCCTGAGCGCCTGGAGGCGCTCCGCGGTGAGCTCGGGGGGAAGGACGGCGCGGGCCGTGGGGTCGCCCGGCAGCTCGGGCAGGTGCCCGACGGATCCGGCGCCCAGGTAGAAGCGGCAGTCGCGGGCGGCTGCCTCCGCCTCGGCGGCACTCCCGGTCAGGAGGAGAGCAGGCCGGCCCGTGGCGTGAACGCAGGCGGCCGCAACCAGCGCCAGCGAGGCCCCCGTGAGGCCGTGCAGGGTAAGGACGGCCGGCGCCTCCACGTCCAGGTGGCGCGCGAGATCCAGTTCACTGATCGCCTGCTTGAGCAGCGCCTCGGCCATCTCGCCAACACAAATACCCCTCCCTGCCAGGGGCCCGCTGGGGCCCCGGCAGCGAAGGGGGAGGCGCACCGCCCTACCGCGGGCGGTGCCGCTCCAGGATGCGGGCGATGAGGTCGGAGGTGGAAGCCCCCGGGGTCAGGGGGATGGACTTGACCGCCCCGCCCCGCCCTTCCACCACCTCCCGCCCTATGATTTGATCGGGGGCCCAATCGGCCCCCTTCACCAGGACGTCCGGTTGCAGGGCCGTGATCAGGGCGTCCGGGTCCGGCTCGTCGAAGAGCACCACCAGGTCCACGGCGGCGAGCGCGGCCAGCACCTCGGCCCGCTCCGCCGCCGGCACGATGGGTCGGCCGGCCCCCTTCACGGCACGGACGGAGGCATCCGTGTTCACCCCCACGACCAGGGTGTCCCCGAGGGCGCGGGCCGCGTCCATGTAGCGGACGTGCCCCCGGTGCAGGAGGTCAAAGCAGCCGTTGGTGAAGACGACGGTCTTCCCGTCCCGCTGCCACGCCCGGACGGCCGCCACGGCCGCGTCCCGGTCCCGGATCTTCCCGGCATAGCTGGGGAGAGGAGCGCGGGCGCGGCCGCGCCTCACTCCGCCTCCACCGGTGCCCCGCAGTGCCACAGCACACCGTCCGCAATCGCCTGGGCAATCAGCCGCTTCGCCTTCGCCACGTAGGGGGGCGGGACCAGCACCCGGATCTCTCCGAGGGGGCCGAAACTGAGCCCGCCATATCCCGCCACGCGCATCGAGCGGAGCCGGCAGGGAACACCTCCCCCCTGCAGGACCTGGCGGATCCGCTCGGCGTGCAGCTCCTCGTACGTGACATAGGCGGCGGCGAGTTCCATCCGGCGGAAGACTATAGCACGGGGGAGGGAAGGCGCCAACGGGCTTGCCTCCCACGGAGGCCCGCCGTATAAAGAGCGAGATGGCGGACTAAGCGGCGGCGCGCCCGGCGGGTCTAAGAGGGCAGAGACCGGTGGCCGCCGGGGAGGGCCGGGTGCACGAGACAGACGAGGCGCTCCTGACCCGCCTCAGGGCGGGGGACGCCAGCGCCTTCGAGGCGGTGGTCTGGAAATACCAGCGGGACCTGTATCGGCTGGCGTACCGGTTCACCCGGAACATGGAGGATGCGAAGGATCTGGCCCAGGAGGCCTTCCTCCGGGCCTACCGCGCCCTGCCCCGCTTTGACGGCCGCTCGAGCGTATACACGTGGCTCTACCGGATCACCCTGAACCTCTGCCTCAACCACCGGCGGGGCAGGATCCCGGAGGGGACGGCCGAGGCGGAGGGGCTGGCCGACCCGGCCCCGGGGGCGCTCGATGCCCTGGCGGGGGCCGAGCGGGAGGCCGCGGTGGCGGCCGCCATCGCGAGCCTCCCCCCCCAGCAGCGGTCAACAGTTATCCTGAGGGTGCAGGAGGGGCTCCCCCACAAGGCCATCGCCGAGATCCTGGAGTGCTCGGAGGGGACGGTGAAAGCCAATTTCTTCCACGCGATCCGGAACCTGCGGGAGCGCCTGCGGGGGTACGGGGCGGAAGAGGGATGCGATGCGATGCGATGAGGCCCAGGCCCTCCTGATCGAGACGGCCGACGGGGGCATGGCCAGCCCCCTCCAGGCCGAGCTGGAAGGCCACCTGGCCGGCTGCGGCACCTGCCGGGCGGAGGCGGCCGCCCTGCAAGAACTCCTGCGCACGGCGGCCGCGGCGGCCGTGCCGGAGCCTCCGGCCCCCTACTGGGCGACAGCCCGGGAGGAGCTGGCCCGTCGGCTCGGACTGCGGCAGCCGCCCGTCCCCAGGCTCGCACGCCTCCTCCCCCTGCGCCCATGGAGGCTGGCAGGGGCCGCGGCCGCCCTCCTCCTTGCCCTCGCTGCTGCCTTCCTGGGAAGCCGGGGCCTCTTCCCCTCCGCCCCGGCGGGCCCCACCCCGGAGGAGGTCGCCCTCCTCCGGAATCTGGAGATGGTCCAGGACCTGGAGCTCCTCGAGCAGGTGGACATCCTCGAGGACTACGAGCTGCTGCGCACCCTGGCCCGCCGGGGCCGGGCCACGTGAGGGGACCCATGGGACGGCTTTTCCGGGGTGTCCTCGGCAAGGGCGGCGTGCTCCTCCTGGCGTGGGTCGCGGTGGCACCGCTCCTCCTGCCGGACGCGGTGGGGGAGTCCCCCCCCGCCACGCCGAGCCCGGGCCCGGAGGAGCGGGCGCGGTTCGAGGAGGCCTGGCAGCGGTGGCGGAGCCTCCCCCCCGAGGAGCGAGTCCGAATCCGGGGGAACTTCGAGCGCTGGCAGCGCCTCAGCCCCGAGGAACGGGAGGCCTTCCGGGAGCGGCAGGAGACGCTCAGGCGTCTCGGCCCGGCGGAGCGGGAGCGGCTCCGCGAGAACCTGCGGCGCTGGCAGACTCTCAGCGACACGGAGCGAGAGGCCATCCGGCGGAGCCACCGATCCTGGCAGGCCCTGCCACCGGACGAGCGGCTGCGCCTCAGGGAGGAGTGGCAGGAATTCCGGGACCTGACCCCGGAAGAGCGGCGGAACCTGCGCGAGACGCTGCGGGGAATGCGGGAGGGCGCGGGACCGAGCCCCCGGTGGGGCCCCGGCCAGGTACCCCCACCCCCGGGGCGGCGGCCGCCGGGAGGCCCCTGAGGCCCCTAGTGCCGGGCCAACTGACGTCGCCTCACTTTGTTCTCGCTCGTCGGCGGTCCTCAACGTACCAGAGCGTACGCCTCCGGCCGCCTCCTCCCTCGGGCCTCGTGATGCTCGTCATTTGGCCCGGCACCCCAGTCGTCGCGT
>JAKEHP010000384.1 GCA_022614955.1 Candidatus Methylomirabilota bacterium | reverse complement strand
GTCCACCTCGAAGGCCGCCGGGGTCCCCGCGAGGCCGATTCGGGCCCGGACCTCGGGGTGGACCTCCCCCGCGAACCCGACCGCCTCCCCGCCCGCCAGGACGACCGCCTGACGCCCGGGGTGCAGGTAGGGAGCTTCAGCTCCCCCGCCAAAGCCCAGGGCGATCCCGAGGGCCCGGCCCAATGCTTCCAGCGCCCCCCTGGCGTCGAAGAAGTCGGCTGCCCCGATCTCCCCGCTCCAGTGGACTGGCCCGCGCCCGCCCATCGCCACCGCCGCCAGCCGGCCCTGCTCCCGGGGGAGACGCTCCCCGGGGATCGGGCGGTAGACGTGAGCGACCTCGAAGAGCCAGGCCGACCGCATACCGCGGTGCTCGTTGGTCAGAAGGTCCTGTAGGAGGGCAGGCAGGAGAAAGGTGCGGAGCAGCGTCTCCCCGCCCCCCAGCGGATTCCGGATCCTGACCGCATCCCGGAGCGGGTGACCGGGCGGCAGCGCGAACGTATCAAACACCTCCTCCCTTGTAAAGGAGAAATTGATGACTTCCTGGTACCCGGCGGCGACCAGGAGGCGCCGGACGAGGGCCTCGAGGCGCTTCTCCTGCAGGCGACCGGGAATCACCGCCCGTCCCGCGGGGAGGGAGACCGGGATCTTCTCGTACCCTTGGACCCGGGCGATCTCCTCGATGCAGTCAATCTCCCGGGTCACGTCGGGCCGCCAGGAGGGGACCACGACCGCGAGGCTCTTCCCGCGCCCCCGCCGCACCGCGAAGCCGAGTCGCCGGAGGATCGTGGCCGCCGCGGCCGCCTCGACCGGCATCCCCAGGATCGCCTCCGCCCGGGACAGGCGGAGGGTCAGGCGTCCCAGGGCAGAGGGGACCGGGCTCGCGTCCAGGAGGCCGGGGGCCACGGCCCCCCCCGCTGTCTCCTGGATAAGGCGGGCCACCCGGTCGGCCGCGGCGGCCGGGCCCCCGGGGTCTACTCCCCGCTCGAAGCGGTAGGACGCTTCGGTCGAGAGGCCGAGGGCCTTGGCCGTCCGGCGGACGCTGAGAGGATCGAAGATGGCGCTCTCCAGAAGGAGGTCGGTGCTGTCCGGGCGGACCTCGGGGGCGGCCCCTCCCATCACGCCAGCCACCGCCACCGGCAGGGCGGCATCCGCGATGACCAGCATCCCGGGGGTGAGAGCGCGCGTCACCCCATCCAGTGTGGTGAGCTGCTCCCCGAATCGCGCCCGGCGGACCACGATGCGCCGCTCCTTCAGGAGGGTGAGGTCAAAGGCGTGGAGCGGCTGCCCGACCTCCAGCATGACGTAGTTGGTGGCATCCACCACGTTATTGATCGGCCGGATCCCACAGGTCTCCAGCCGGCGCCGGACCCAAAGAGGGGAGGGGCCGATCCGCACGCCCCGCATCACCCGGGCAGCGTACCGCGGGCACAGGTCGGGGTCGGCAATCTCCACCCCTGCGAGGCGGCCCGCCACCTCCCCCGCCTCCCGCGGGACGCGGCGGGGCATCCTCAGACGGCCGCCCGTGAGGGCCGCCACCTCTCGCGCCACCCCAAGGTGCGAGAGGCAGTCCCCCCGGTTCGGCGTGATGGCGATCTCCAGCAGGTGGTCAGCGAGGGGAATGGCCTCCTGCAGCGGCCGGCCCAGCGGGAGCGGCCCCGGCAGAATCAGAATCCCGTCGCCATCCTCGCCGAGACCCAGCTCCCGCTCCGAGCACAGCATCCCCTCGGAGACCTGCCCCTGAATGGCTGTGGCCTCGATCCGCCGGCCCCCGCGGAGCGTCGCCCCAGGGAGCGCGACGGGGACCCAGTCCCCCTCCTTCACGTTGGCGGCCGCACAGACAATGGGCAGAGGCTCACCTCCCACACTCACCCGGCAGCAGGTGAGCCGCCCGGAGGCGGGGTGGGGGGCGATGGACTCGATCCGCCCCACCACCACCTGGCTGAAGTCGCTCCCCACCGCTTCGACGGCCTCCACATCGAGCCCGACCATGGTCAGGCGGGCGGCGAGATCCGCCGGGGAGGGGAGCTCGTCCAGGAACTCCTTCAGCCAGGCGTAGGAGATGCGCACAGCTAGCGACCTCCCCCTCCCGGATTGGGGGTAGCGAGCGACACAAGCCGGGCGCCAGTGGCCCGGAGCAGCTCCCGGGGGCGGACGCGGAGCATGGCCCCATTGCTGCCTGCCCCGGCGTAGACGACGGGCTGCTCCAAGACCCGCGCTTCCAGCAGGACCGGGAGCGGATGGCGGTGGCCGAAGGGGGGCATGCCTCCCACGGCGTACCCCGTGAGGGCCGACGCCTCCTCGGGGCGGGCCAGACGGGCCTTCCTGGCTCCCAGGGCCACCGCCAGCGCTCGCGCATCCACCCGGCCGGTCCCGTTGGTGATGACCAGATGCGGGACGTCATCCACCAGGAAGACCAGGGATTTCACGATCTGGGCAGTCCCGACATGGAGGGCCACCGCGGCCGCCTCCACCGTGGGGGTCTTCTCCCCGGGGTGGACGATCTCGGCCGCAATGCCCCGCTCCCCGATGACGCGCGCGACGTCCGCCTCACCCAGGAGGGACGGGGTCGTCATGGCCGCGACCCCCTTCCCCCGCAGCAGCGGCCGACCGGCCGGTCCTCAAGGCCAGGGTGCCGGGCCAACTGACGAGCATCAGAAGCGCCCTCGGCGCCGCCGCCCTTTCCCCGGGCCGGCCGCTCCTCCGCCCGATGCAAGGAAAGGGCTGCGTCGCGGCCAGCCCGGGCGGGCGGCGGCAGAAGGGCGGCCGGAGGCGTACGCCCTGGTACGCTCCGGACCGCCGACGACCGAGAACAAAGTGAGGCGACGTCAGTTGGCCCGGCACTACGCAGCATGGAACTGCTCCAGGAAGCGCAGGTCGTTCTCGAAGAAGAGCCGGATGTCGTCAATCCCGTAGCGGAGCATGGCAATCCGCTCCACCCCCATCCCAAAGGCAAACCCGGTGAACCGCTCGCTGTCGTAGCCCACGAACCGAAAGACCTCCGGGTCCACCATCCCCGATCCCAGGATCTCCAGCCATCCGCTCTCGGAGCAGACCCGACAGCCGGCGCCGCGGCAAATGACGCAGGAGATGTCCACCTCGGCGCTCGGCTCCGTGAAGGGGAAGAACGAGGGGCGGAACCGGAGGCGGGTGGCCTCCCCAAAGAACAAGCGGACGAAGGCGGTCAGGGTCCCCTTGAGGTCGGCGAAGGTGACCCCCTCGTCCACCAGCAGCCCTTCTACCTGATGGAACATGGGACTGTGGGTGACGTCGGCGTCCCGGCGGTACACCTTCCCCGGGACCACCACCCGGACCGGTGGAGGCTGGGCCTCCATGACCCGGACCTGGACGGGGGACGTGTGGGTCCGGAGAAGCACCTCGTCGGAGATGTAGAAGGTATCCTGCATGTCCCGCGCCGGGTGGTCCTTCGGGATATTCAGAGCCTCGAAGTTGTAGTAGTCCAGCTCCACCTCGGGGCCCTCGGCCACGGCAAAGCCGAGGTGCGCGAAGATCTCCAGGATGTCCTGGAGCGTGGCAGTGAGGGGGTGCAGGCCCCCGAGCATCGGGGGGCGGCCGGGGAGGGTGATGTCGAGCCGGTCGGCGGCGAGGCCGACCCGGGCAGCCGCGGTGAGCGCCGCGCGGCGGGCCTCGAGCGCCCCCTCGATGGCCGCCTTGACGGCGTTGGCCCGCTGCCCCACGACGGGTCGGCTCTCCGGCGGCAGCTCCGGGAGCCCGCGCAGGATGCTGGTGAGCGCTCCCCGACGACCGAGGAACCGGACCCGGAGGGACTCCAGGGCGGCCTCGTCGGCGCCCCCGAGGGCCGCCGTCGCCTCGGACTCCAGGGCATCCAGCGCCTTGAGCAGGTCGCGCATCGGTCCTCTCCAAAAAGTTCGCCCCGACCGAAATCGGGGCGCAGGAGGGCGTCGCGCGGGCCGACCGCTAGGCCGGGGCCGCCGCCTTGGCCGCCGCCGCCAGCCGCTCGAAGGCCGTGGCGTCGCGGACCGCTAGGTCCGCCAGGATCTTTCGGTCCACGGCGATCCCGGCCACCCGGAGGCCGTGCATCAAGCGACTATAGGAGAGGCCATAGAGCCGGGCGGCCGCGTTGATGCGGGTCACCCAGAGGCGGCGAAAGTCCCGCTTCTTGGCCCGCCGGTCCCGGTAGGCATACTGCTGGGACTTGTTCACCGCCTCCTGGGCGCTGCGGTAGGCCTTGCTCCGCTTCCCCCAGAACCCCTCCGCCTTTTTCAGGACCCGGTTCCGCCGGCGGCGGGTCGCGGGACCTCCCTTTACGCGTGGCATCCTCGGACTCCTCTCGTGACCGGCCGCTCCTACAGGTAGGGGACGAGGCGCCGGATCCGCTTCGCGTCCGCGGCGTGGATCAGGTCGCCCTGGCGGAGGCGCCGCTTGCGCGCCCGCGATTTCTTGGTCAGGAGGTGGCTCTTGCCCGCCCGGTAGCGCCGCAGCTTCCCGGTCCCGGTGGCCTTCACCCGCTTGGCCAACCCCCGCTGGGTCTTCACCTTCGGCATGGGGAACGCTCCTCCTTCAGGGCTTGGGGGGACCCGGCGGCGTACCGGTGGCCGGGGGGGTCGCGCCCCCGCCCGGGCCTCCGCCCGCCCCACCGGCCGAGCCGGAGCCGGCCGCGGCAGCCGCCCTCTCCGCCCGGCGCACCTCCGGCCGCGGCGCCAGGATCATGGTCATGTTCCGGCCCTCGAGCCGCGGGTTCTGCTCGATGAGGGCGATCTCCTTCAGGGTCTCGGCCAGCCGATCCAGCAGGCGCTTCCCGAGCTGCGTGTGGACCACCTCCCGGCCCCGGAACATCATGGTCACCTTGGCCTTGTGCCCGGCCCGGAGGAAGCGGTCCACGTGCCGGGCCTTGAAGTTAAAGTCGTGCTCGTCGGTCTTCGGCCGCATCTTGATCTCTTTGAGCTGGATGACGACCTGCTTCTTCTTCGCCTCCTTGGCCTTCTTGGACTCCTCGTACCGGTACTTGCCGTAGTCAATGATCCGACAGACCGGCGGCTTGGCCATGGGGGCCACCTCCACCAGGTCGAGGGAGAGGCCCTGCGCCTTCTCCAGGGCCTCCTGGATCGGGAGGATCCCCAGTTGGACCCCATCGGGGCCCACCACCCGCACCTCCTTCACCCGGATCCGGTCGTTAATACGAATGCCTCTACTGATGGATCTCACCTCCCCCTGGGCCGGGCCCGCCGCGCCGCGGCGCCGGCATGGCCTCCCGGGCGCGCACCCAGGCCAGGAACTCCCCCATCGGCATCTGTCCCACGTCCGTCTGGCGCCCCCGGGCCCGAACCGCCACGTGGCCGCCCGCGGCCTCCCGGTCGCCAACCACCAAGATGTACGGCACCTTCTCCAGCTCCGCTTCCCGCACCTTGTACCCCACCTTCTCGTTGCGGGCGTCCAGTTCCGCCCGGAGGCCGCCCTCCCGGAGGCTCGCCGCGACGCGCCCCGCGTAGTCGTGGTGGCGGTCCGCCACCGGGAGGACCCGGACCTGGAGCGGGGCCAGCCAGAAGGGCAGGGCACCCGCATAGTGCTCCAGCAGCACCCCCAGGAACCGCTCCAGGGAGCCGAGCAGGGCCCGATGGATCATGTAGGGGCGATGGGGGCGGTTGTCCTCCCCGACGTAGGTGATGTCGAAGCGCTCCGGCAGGTTGAAGTCGAACTGGATGGTGGTGCACTGCCAGGGGCGCCCCAGGCTGTCCTTGATTTTTAAATCAATCTTTGGACCGTAGAAGGCGCCGCCCCCCTCCTCCACCTGGAAGAGAAGGCCGGCCTGCCGGGCCGCCCCCTTCAGGGCCTCGGTGGCGCGAGCCCACATCTCCTCCTCCCCCACCGCCTTCGGCGGCCGGGTGGCCACCCAGGTCTCGAAGTCGGTGAAGCCGAAGGTTCGGAGGATGGAGAGGCTGAAGTCCACGCAGCGGAGGACCTCCACCTCCATCTGGTCGGGCCGGCAGAAAAGATGGGCGTCGTCCTGGGTGAAGCCCCGAACCCTGAGCAACCCGTGCAGCACGCCGGACCGCTCGAACCGGTAGACCGTCCCGAGCTCGGCGTAGCGGAGCGGCAGCTCCCGGTACGAGCGGACCTTCGCCTTGTAAATCATGATGTGGAACGGACAGTTCATCGGCTTGACGTAGTAGTCCTGGCCCTCCACCTGCATGGGGGCGTACATGTACTCCTGGTAGAAATCCAGGTGGCCGCTCGTCTTCCAGAGCAGCTCCCGGCCCACGTGGGGGGAGTACACCAGGTCGTAGCCGTCGCTCAGGTGCGCCTCCCGCCAGAAGTCCTCGATGAGCTTGCGGACCAGTCCCCCCTTGGGGTGCCAGAGGATGAGGCCCCCGCCCACCTCGTCCGCCGTGCTGAAGAGGTCCAGGTCCCGCCCCAGCCGCCGGTGATCCCGGCGCTTGGCCTCCTCCAGACGGAAGAGGTGCTCCTCCAGGGCCTTCCGGTCGAAGAAGGCGGTCCCGTAGATGCGGGTGAGCATCGGCCGGCGTTCGTCCCCCCGCCAGTAGGCTCCGGCCAGGTGGGTGAGCTTGAAGGCCGGGATGTGGGAGGTGTCCGGGACATGGGGCCCCCGGCAGAGATCCAGGAACTTCCCCGTCCGGTACCAGGAGATCGTCCTCGCGCCCGCCTCGGCCTCACCGCTCAGATCCGCGTCCGGCCGGGACGAGCCGGTGGCCCGGAGCGCCTCCAAGATCTCCACCTTGAAGGACTGCCCGGACGCCCGCGCTTCCTGGAGCGCCGCCTCCAGCGGCACCTCGGTCCGCTCGTAGGGGAGGGGGGCCTTCACCAACTCGGCCATCTTGGCCTCGATGGCCGGCAGGTCCTCGGGGGTGAGGGGGCGCGGGGTCTGGACATCGTAGTAGAACCCGTCGGCGATGGCCGGCCCGATGGCGAACTGGGTCCCGGGGAAGAGCTCCAGGACCGCCGCCGCCATCAGGTGCGCCGCGGAATGGCGCAGGAGCGGCAGTGCCTCCGGGTGCTCCGGCGTGACCGGCTCGACGCGGGCCCCCGACGGCACAGGCGCCGCCAGGTCCCGGAGGACCCCGTCCACCTTGACGGCCAGCACCCGCTCCGGACGGGGGAGCTCCGCTGCGCGAAGCAGATCGCGGGCGGATGCCCCGGCCGGGGCCGGGCGCTCGGTGCCGTCGGGCATGAGAAGGAGGGCCTGCGTCATGGCTCCACTGCGGACAATCCCGCCCTCGCTAAGACACGAATAGGGCGCCGCGGGGCGCCGGGCCCCGCGATGCCCTACACCTTCACCACCGCCGTCCGGTTGAACCCCATCGAGATGGTAGGCACGGGCGGTCTCGAACCGCCGACCTCTTGCGTGTCAAGCAAGCGCTCTCCCCCTGAGCTACGTGCCTCCACGCCCGCCACGGGCGCGCGAAGGGCGCCGGTCCGCGGGATGCCTGCGGTCCCGGCCACCTCCCCCGCGCGCTTGCCGCAAACCCCTCTTCCTGGTGCCGAGGGTCGGAGTCGAACCGACATGGGCCGTGAGGCCCGGGGGATTTTAAGTCCCCTGCGTCTTCCAGTTCCGCCACCCCGGCCCACGGCGGCCCGCCCGGCCGGCCCCTTCTCGCTTCCCACGAAGACGCTGGAGGCGGCGGGCGGACTCGAACCGCCGAATAAAGGTTTTGCAGACCTCTGCCTTAGCCACTTGGCTACGCCGCCCAGATCGAGAGCGGCCAGGAGCCGACCGCACGGGCCCGCGGCTGGCCGGCTCCGGCCACCGGCAACTCCACACGCGTCCATGGAGCGGGAAACGGGATTTGAACCCGCGACCCTCGCCTTGGCAAGGCGATGCTCTACCGCTGAGCTATTCCCGCGTGAGGCACTAGAAATTAGCAGACGCCGCGCCAAATTGTCAACCGCGCCGGCGCCGAGGAGGCCGCCGGCTAAGAGAGCCCGAGGGCGGCCGCGACCGCCTCCAGGGTCGGGGGGACCGCGCCTGGCCGTCCGGCCATGCTGAGCACCCGGTCGGCGTCCTTCAGGCCGTGCCCGGTCAGGACGCAGACGACCCGGATCCCAGCCGGGAGCCCCTCCTCGCGGTGGAACTTCCTAAGACCGGCCACGGCCGCGGCGGAGGCGGGCTCGCAGAAGATCCCCTCCCGCCGTGGGATCTCGGCGTAGGCCTCCAGGATCTCGGCGTCGGAGACCGCCCCGATGGCCCCGCCCGACTCCGCCGCCGCCGCCACCGCCGACTGCCAGGAAGCGGGGTTGCCGATCCGGATTGCGGAGGCGATGGTCTCGGGGTCCTTGACGGGGTGGCCCAGGACCAGCGGAGCCGCCCCTTCCGCCTGCCAGCCCAAGAGCCGGGGAACCCGGCGCGCGCGGCCGGCCGCCCGGTATTCCTGGAACCCCTTCCAGTAGGCGGTGATGTTCCCGGCATTCCCCACCGGGATGCAGAGGAGGTCGGGCGCGTCCCCCAGTTGCTCGCACACCTCGAAGGCCCCCGTCTTCTGCCCCTCGATCCGGTAGGGGTTGATGGAGTTGACCAGGGCCACCGGGTGCGTGGCGGCGACGTCCTGGACCAGCTTCAGGGCATCGTCGAAGTTCCCCTGCACCTGCAGGACGGTGGCGCCGTGGGCCACCGCCTGGGAAAGCTTCCCCAGGGCGATCTTCCCCTGGGGGACCAGGACATAGGCGGCTCGCCCCGCGGCCGCGGCGTAGGCGGCGGCGGAGGCGGAGGTGTTGCCGGTGGAGGCGCAGATGACCGCCCGCGCCCCCGTCTCCACCGCCTTGCTGAGGGCCACCGTCATCCCCCGGTCCTTGAAGGAGCCACTGGGGTTGGCCCCCTCCACCTTCAGGTAGATTTCTGCCTGGCAGCCGAGCCAGGTCTCGAGCGCATTCGCCCGCAGGAGGGGGGTGTTCCCCTCCCCGAGGGAGATGACGGGCGTCCGGTCGGTGACCGGCAGGAAGGCACGGTAGCGCTGGATCAGGCCGGGTCCCATCGTCTCCTCACGGCTCCTCGACCCGGAGGCAGATGGTCTTCGCGCTCACCACATCCAGGCAGTCAATTCCAGCTAACGCCGCCCGCATATCCCCCTCCCGGGCCTCGTGGGTCATCATCACGATGGGGACGGCCTCCTGCTCGTGCCGGGCCTTCTGGATCACGGAGGCGATGCTCACGTTGTGTTTCCCCAGGACCCCGGAGACCTTGGAGAGGACTCCGGGCTTGTCGGCCACCATCACCCGGAGGTAGTAGCGGGTCCGGATCTGCTCGAGGGGCTTCAGGGCCAGCGCGCTCCGCGTCCCCGGGCGGGGGAGGATGGCGGGGCGGGAGGCGCGCTTGGCCAGGATGTTCGCGGCGATCTCCACGATGTCACTCACGACGGCGCTGGCCGTGGGCATCTCCCCCGCCCCCCGCCCGTAGAACATCTGAGGCCCGGCCGCATCCCCGACCAGGTACACCCCGTTGTACACCCCCCGGACGGAGGCCAGGAGGTGGTCCTGGAGGACCAGGGTGGGAGCCACCCGGACCTCCAGCTCTCCGTCGGTGTGCTTGGCGATGGCGAGCAGCTTCACCACGTAGCCCAGCTCCCGGGCATAGCGGATGTCGGCGGGTTCGATGCCGGCAATCCCCTCTACCGGGACCTGCGGGAGGTCAATGAAGGTGTTGTAGGCGATGGAGGCCAGGATCTGGAGTTTATGAGCGGCGTCGTGCCCCCCC
>JAKEHP010000383.1 GCA_022614955.1 Candidatus Methylomirabilota bacterium | reverse complement strand
TCTCCGTCCCCCGTCGCGGAGGCGGCCCCGCGGGCATCGGCGTAGGTCCCGCAGCCGATGAGGGGGGAGTCCCCGACCCGCCCCGCGCGCTTCCCCACAATCCCGCCGGTCGAACTCGCCGCGGCGAGGCATCCGGCCCGATCCAGAGCCACCGCTCCAACGGTCCCCGGGTTCTGTTCTGCCCGCCCCGCTCCCATTGTGCACGCCTCGCCGGCGTGACCAGCTCCCCCGGGCGGCAGCGCGGGAGACCCCGCGCGGCCGCCAGCCGCTCCCCCCACCAGCAAGACGTGCCGACCCTCCTCCAGGACGGCCCGAGCGAGGAGGATGGGATGTCGCACCAACCGGACAACCGCCACCGCCCCCGCGCGCAGCGTGCTCCCGTCCATGACGGCCGCATCCATCTCCACGTCCCCGTCCTCGGTCAGGACCGATCCGTATCCGGCGTTGAAGCGAGGATCCTCCTCCAAGGCCTGCACCGCGGCAAGGACCGCCTCCAGGGCCGGCCCGCCCTCTTCCAGCACGCGCCAGGCCAGCGAGGCCGCGACCTCCAGACCCTCCCGGGCGCCCGTTCCGCCATCCTCCGGCACCCGGCCCGCACCGCCGTGGACGAGCAGGACTGGCTTCACTCCTTCTGAGCCTCCCGGGGACCGCGCCCTTCTTGTCCTTCATGGGGGCGCTGAACAACCTGCAATGGGATCAGCACGATCCTCCCCCTGCTCACCTCGACCTCGAGCAGGTCCCCTGCGTCCAAGCCCAATACTTTTCGAATCTTAGCCGGGATAGTGAGTTGACCACGACCCTTAAGAATGACCCGTGACATATCACCCCTCCAGTGATTTTCCTTCTATCATACTTTATGATAATCATTAAAATATTTTTCTCCAGGGAAGGGTTTTTGGTCTTGTCACCCCCCTGGCCGCTGGCTATCCTACTTGCACTGGACAGGCTGTTAGCCGCGGCTCCTCAGGAACCTAGCACCCGCGGAAGTACCCTCCAACCCGGTGTTCCTCTGCACTCCAATGGGCCTCCGCAACGACGGCTCCCGGCTCTCGCGCAGTGGCCCCGGCTCTCCGCCCCACCCGGGGCGCCGTGGGGAGAAGCGGAAGGAAGAGGGTTTCTTCGATCGGGTCTACGCCGTGGTCAAGCGGATTCCGCGGGGACGGGTCCTCACGTATGGGCAGGTGGCGGCGCTCCTGGGCGACCCCAGGTGGGCCAGGATGGTTGGCTGGGCCCTCGGTGCCTGTGCGTCCGGCGCAATTCCATGCCACCGGGTGGTCAATAGCCGAGGCGGCTGCTCCTCCGGCTACGGGAGCGGCCACCCCGAACGCCAGCGCGCCCGCCTCCAGGCCGAGGGGGTGCGCTTCCGCATGGACGGGACGTTAGACCTCACCACGTACGGGTCGCTCGGGCCGCCCCGAGCCCCCCGCCGCTCCCGGATGAACGGGAGCCCCTGAGCGTCATGACTGTCGAAGTGTACCTGAGCGAGAACGCCTTCATCGGCCTCCTGGTCTCCACCATCGAGGTCTACCGCCGGGAGTGCTTCGGCATCCTTCTGGGCCACAGCACGCCCGACCGGGTCTTCGTGGACTTCGCCGTCCCCTACCAGACGGCGACCCGGAAGTTCCGGGAGGTCCACATTGACTGGAAGCGGAGCGCCCGGGTGGAGGAGGCGGTCCGCGGCACCTCCCGCTGGGAGCTGGTGGGGGACTACCACTCCCACGCCATGTACGGGCCGCTCCGGGCCAGCACCGAGCTCTCGACGGAGGACCAGGAGTACTTCACGGACAGGACCGTGGGGATCGTGGTGGCCATCAACGACATCCGCCGGCCCAAGCGCTGGTCCTACAGCCAGGGGGGGATCATCTCCGGCGCCATCAACGGCTACAGCATCCGGATCGCGGCCTACGCGAAGCGGAACGGCCAGATTGACAAGGCCCCCATCATCTGCCCGTACGCTGTGGGCTTCATGGGGCAGCGGCGGGCGTCCCCCCGGGCCGGATGAGCCGCCTCTCCCGCCGCGCCCTCCGGGCGACGCTGGAGGCCCTCACCCGCAAGTACGACGCTGCCTACCTCCGGACCTCGGCCCTCATGTTTCCCCGGCGCTACCGAGAGCCGGCGGACCGGGAGGTGGCGGGGCTTCTCGCGGCGTCGCTGGCCTACGGCCGCGTGGACCTCTTCGCCCCCGCCGTGGAGAGCGTGCTCGCGATCCTGGGGGAGCACCCGGCGGATGCGGTCCGCCGCTTCCTTCCCTGGCGGGACGGGAAACGCCTCGCCGGCTTCCGATACCGCCTGAACCGCCCGGCCGACATTGTCGCCACCCTCTGGGCCCTCCGGCAGCTCCTGGAGGAGTGCGGGTCCCTGAAGGCCTGCTTCCTGGCCGCCTACCACGAGGAGGACGAGGACATCCGGCCGGCGCTCACAGCCTTCGTGGACCGCGTCTATCAGACAGATCTCACCGCCGTCTTCCCCACCGGGACCCCCTCCCGGGGCTTCATGCACCTCTTCCCCAACCCCCGGGCAGGCGGCGCCTGCAAGCGCCTGAACCTGTTCCTCCGGTGGATGGTCCGACCCGACGACGGCCTGGACTTCGGGGTCTGGCCGGAGGTCTCGCCGGCCAAGCTCATCATCCCGCTCGACACCCACGTGGCCCGGGTGGCGCGGGCGCTCGGGCTGACGCGGCTCAGGAGCCCTGGCTGGCGGATGGCCAAGGCCATCACGGAGGCCCTGAAGGTCTTCGACCCCGCCGATCCAGTCCGGTACGACTACGCCCTCTGCCGATTCGGCATCCTCGAGGGGGCGGGGAAGGGCTCCCGGGGCGCGTTGTGGCAGGCGGTCGGCGGCCACTCGTGAGAGGCCGGCGCCTCCTCCTCGGGGCGCACATGTCCATCGCGGGAGGGCTGTCCCTAGCCTTCGCGCGGGGCCAGGCGGTCGGCTGCGACACCATTCAGGTCTTCACGAAGAACACGAACCAGTGGCGGGCCAGGCCGCTCTCCGAGCGGGAGGTGGAGGCCTTCCGGGCCGCGCAGCGGGAAAGCGGCATTGCCCCCATCCTCGCGCACACCAGCTATCTCATCAATGTCGCCTGCCCCGAGCCCGGGCTCTTCCGGCGGTCGGTGGAGGCCCTCTGCCTGGAGGCGGAGCGGGCGGAGCGTCTCGGGATCCCGTACCTGGTCCTGCACCCCGGCGCCCACCTGGGGCGGGGCGCCGACGAGGGGGTGAAGCGGGCGGCCGAGGCCCTGGATGCCGTCCATGCGCGGACGCCCGACGCGACGCTCTGCATCCTCCTCGAGAGCACGGCGGGCCAGGGGACGGCCCTCGGAGCCCGTTTCGAGGAGCTGGCCGCGCTCTTCGCCCTGGTGGCGCACTCGGAGCGGCTCGGCGTCTGCTTCGACTCCTGCCACATCTTCGCGGCCGGCTACGAGGTCCGGACGGCCGCGGGGTATCGGGAGACGCTCCGGGCCTTCGACACCACGGTGGGCCTGCACCGGCTGAAGGCGATCCACCTGAATGACTCCAAGGGGGAGCGGGGCAGCCGCGTGGACCGCCACCGCCACATCGGGGCGGGACGGATCGGCCGGGAGGGCTTCCGCCACTTCGTGCGGGACCGGCGCCTCAGGGGGATCCCCATGATCCTGGAGACCCCCAAGGACGATGACTTCCTCCGGGCCGACCGCCGGAACCTGCGTCTCCTGCGAGCCCTGGCGGCTGCGGGCGGGCGGGGAAGGTGAGAATGGGAGCGGGCCCACTGATCCGCACGGTGGAGCCGCCGGCGGCGCTCGAAGGGGGAGAGGTCGCCCTGCTGGGGGAGCGGCTGACCGGGAGCGGTTTCCCTCAGGTCCGGATCGGGGGGGTCCCCGCCCGTCCGACCATCGCGACCGGGACGCGCCTGACCGTCCCCGTCCCACCCGACGCGAAAAGCGGCCCCGTGACGGTACAGACCGACGCCGGGACGGTGGAGGGGGAGACCCTCACCGTAGGCGTCCGGCTGGCGGCGGACCTGCACCCGGTGACCAACCCGGCCGTGGCGGCCGACGGCACCATCTGGACGACCGTGAGCGGAAGCCGGGGGCAGCAGGTCCCCGCCCCGTTAGTCCGGATCAGCCCAGACGGGCGCCTCGAGGCGTTCGCCGCGGGTGCCATCAACCCCACAGGGCTACACCTTACGCCCGACGGGACCCTTTTCTTTACCAGCCGGCACGACGGGACCCTCTACCGATTCCGGGGGAGAGGTCTGGCGGAGCCGGTGGCGGCGGACCTGGGGAGAGCAACGGGGCTCACGGCGGACCACGAGGGAACGCTCTACGTCGGAGACCGGGGAGGCACCGTCTTCCGGGTCGCTCCCTCAGGAACCGTCCGCCCGTTCTGCCGGATCCCGCCCAGCGTGGCCGCCTTTCACCTGGCGTGGGGTCCCGATGGCGCCCTCTACGTCTCTGCTCCCACCCTCTCCAACGAGGACCCGATCTACCGGGTGGATTCGGGCGGAGCTGCTGTCCCACACGCCGGGCTTTTCGAGCGGCCCCAGGGGCTCGCCTTCGACGCCGCTGGCCGGCTCTTCGTCGCGGCTGGGCAAAGGAGCCGGCGGGGGATCTTCCTCGTGGAGGGCCCCGCCCGGGCGCGGCCCGTCGTGGCCGGCGCGAACCTGGTGGGGCTAGCCTTCGCCCCCGCGGGGGACTGCCTCATCGCCAGCACGTCGGCGCTCTACCGCCTGCCCGGCTCCGCCCTTCGCTGACGCCGCCGCCTTCGCCCCCTCCTGGAAGTGGTGCGGGAGGAGTTCCCCGACCTGTATTTGAAGTCGCGACCCGTGTCGTTCGGGCGGGAGGTCCGGCTCGCGGTCACGGCGAGCGGAGCGGGACGGGAGGTGGGGGCCGTGGCGGCCCGGCTGGAGGCGGCCCTGGCGCGTCTCCGGGCGCCCCAGAAGCCCCGGGCTACTCCTGCGTCAGGCGCCGGGTGAGGACGAGCAGGTCGCGGGGGGTCCCGATGAGGTCCTTCACGTGCCGGCGCAGCGTGGCCTCTCGCTTGAACCCCACGCTCTTCACCAGTTTGATGGCCGGCTTCTGTTCCGGGGTCAGCTCTGAGACCAGGATCTCCATCCCCCAGGTCCCGGCGATGTCCAGGATCTCCGCCAGCAGAGCGTGCCCCAGGCCCTTCCCCCGGAAGGTCGGGTCCACCACGATCCGGACCTCGGCCACGTGCTGCATCCAGCCGTAGGGCCGGCGGTGCAGCGTCGCGTCGGCCACGATCCGGCCCTCGATCTCGGCGACGATGGGGAGGATGGTGCTGTAGTCCAGGTCGCGCGCCCAGGCCTCGATGGTCTCGGGCTTGGTCACATCGTCCCGGAGGAACATCCGCTCCTCCTCCGGGATGCCCCGGAAGAACCGGAGGAGCTTATCCTTGTCCTTCTTCACCATCAGCCGGATGGTGGCCACCCGGCCGTCCTTCAGCGCGATGCGGCGGGGGAACGTCTTGGGCCGTCCCCGGCGCTCGCCCGGCTCCGCCATCGCCCCCTCCCCGTAGGTGTTCCAGCCTCTCAGCCGGCCGCACCGTAGCACGCCCTCCCGCGGGCTGTCAAACGAGACCAGACGAATCCCCCGGATCTGACCGGGGAGCCCGGAGCGCCAGCGGAAGGATCGCCGCCGCCAGCAGGGCGAATGCTGCGCCCGCCGCGAAGGCCACCCCGGGGCCGAAGGCCTCCCAGAGGGCGCCCATGAGGAGACTGCTCGGGAGGGCCGCGATGCCAATGGCCAAGTGGTACCAGCCGTAGGCGGTGGCTCGCTGCGCCGGGTGGGCGAGGTCAGCGATGAGGGCCCGCTCGACCCCCTCGGTCAGGCCGAAGTAGAGGCCGTACGTGAGCGTGAGCGCCCACATGGCGGCGACCGAGGAGACGAAGGCGAACCCGGCGTAGACGGCCGCGTACAGCAGCCACCCCGAAGCGAGCACCCGGCCCCGCCCCCACCGGTCCGAGAGGACGCCCCCGGGGACGCTGGCCAGCGCCTTCACGACGTGCAGCGCCGCCCAGAGGATCGGGAGCAGCGCCACGGGCACGCCGGTCTGCTGGGCTTTCAGGAGCAGGAAAGCGTCGCTGCTGTTGCCCAGCGTGAAGAGGACGACGAGCAGCAGGAACCGCGGCAACCGGGCGTCGGAGGTCAGAGGACCAGGGGGGCCCGGCCGTATACCACAGGCCCGCGGGGCCGCGTCAACCGCCTTCCGCCAGGCCGGGGGCCTTCGCCGTTGACAGGCGACGGCCGCTCGGCTAGCGTCGCACATGCGCCGCCGGCGGGCGGCCGCGGAAGGAGCGAGCATGTCGGGCGTCCGGGAAGCCCTCCGAGACACCGTGCTAGTCTGCGACGGGGCGATGGGCTCCATGCTCTACCAGACGTTCGGGCACCTCCGGTGCACCGACGAGGTGAACCTCACCCACCCCGAGAGCGTCCTGAAGATCCACCTAGAGTACATCACGGCCGGCGCCCAGATCATCGAGACCAACACCTTCGGGGCCAACCGGGTGAAGCTGGCGGCCTACGGTCTGGCCGACAAGACCGTGGAGATCAACCAGCGGGCCGTCAAACTCGCCCGGGAGGCGCGGGAGATCGCGGGCCGGGAGGTTTTCATCGCCGGCTCCATCGGGCCGGTGGGAACGCTCAGCGAGACCCTGGAGGAGCCGACGGTTCCGGCCCTCACCGAGGCCTACCAGGAGCAGGCCCGGGCGCTCGAGGACCGGGGGGTGGACCTCTTCATGGTGGAGACCTTCCCCTCGCTGGCTGAGCTCCTCTGCTGCCTGCGCGCCCTCCGGGGCGCCTCCCGCCTCCCGGTCGTCGCCCAGCTCACCTTCACCGAGGAGGCCACGACCCCCACGGGGGTGAGCCCCCGCGCCGCCGCGGAAGCGCTGCGCCCCCTCGGGTTGGCCGCCTTCGGCCTCAATTGCAGCGTCGGCCCCGGGGACACCCTGGGAATTCTCCGGGAGATGGCGGCGGCCGCGGACGGGCACCCCCTCTCGGCCCAGCCCAACGCGGGCTTCCCCTCCCGGGTGGCCGGCAGGATCGTCTACCCCGCCTCCTCCCCCGAGTACTTCGCCAACTTTGCCCAGGAAGCCGCCCGGTTGGGCGCCAGGATCGTGGGCGGGTGCTGCGGGACCGCGCCGGCGCACATCCGCGCCATGGTGGAGGCGGTCCGGTACCTGAGCCCGGCGCGGCCGGTCACCGTCGCGGCCGCGCCGGAGGTGGCAGAGGAAATCCACGCCCCCTCCACCGAACTCTCCCCCTTCGCCCGGAAACTTCGGGCGGGGACCTTCCTGCGGCTGGTCGAGCTGGACCCGCCCAAGGGGATCGTCCTGGACCGGGTGCTCGAGGCGGCGAAGGGGCTGAAGGACGCGGGGTGCGTGGACGCGGTGGACATCAACTCGGGGACGCTGGCGCGGATCCAGCTCGACTCCCTCATGATGGCCATCGCCATCGAGCGGCGGGTGGGGATCGAGACGGTTCCGCACCTGACCACCCGGGACATGTCGGTCATGGGGTTACAGTCCGCCCTCATGGGGGCGTGGGCGGTGGGGGGCATTCGGAACATCCTGGCCATCACCGGGGACCCGCCGGCCCTGGGGGACTACCCCCAGGCGCGGGGGGTCTTCGAGATTGACTCCATCGGGCTGGTCCAGCTCATCCAGCGGCTGAACCAGGGCCTGGATTACGCCGGGAAGGTCATCGGCCCCCCTACCGCCTTCACCGTGGGGGTCGCGGTGAACCCGACGGCCCAGGATCTCGATACCGAGATGCGGCGCTTCGCACGGAAAGTGGCGGCCGGGGCCCAGTTCGCTATGACCCAGCCCCTCTTCGCGCCGGAGCTGTGGACGGACTTCCTGAAGCTCCTGGGGAGGCCGCCCATTCCCATCATCGTGGGGGTCTGGCCGCTCGCCTCCTACAAGCAGGCGCTCCGGCTCCACAACGAGGTCCCGGGGATCATGGTGCCGGACCGGATCCAGGACCTGATGAAGCAAGCCGGGGCAGAAGCCCGGGCCGAGGGTCTCCGGATCGCGCGGGAGGTGTACGCCACCGTCCGCGAGACGGCGGCCGGGGTCTATGTGATTCCGCCCTTCCACCGCTACGAGGAAGCCCTGGCCGTCCTGGCCTAGGGGGACGCGTGATCCGGCGACGATTGATGGGATCCCTGGCGGCCCTGCTCCTCGTCGCCTCGGCGGCGGCGGCCACCGAGCATGACCTCCGGACCCTCGTCCTGCTGCACGTCATCAAGCGGGAAGCCCTGTTCTTCAGCGGCCGGACCGGGACCTGGACGGCCGTCCGGCTGGACTCGGGGGAGCGGGTCGTGAAGACGGGGGCCGATGGCGCCGTGGCCGTGGTCTTGACGAATCGCCGAGCCATCGGGTTCTCGGCCCTGCTGGGCCAGGCGGACGAGGTTCCCGTTCCGGAGGAGGAAGGCCTGGAGGCCTTCCGGGTCTCCGGGGAGGTCGCGAGCGTGCTCACCCGTCGGCGGGCTCTCGGCTTCTCGGCCCAGGCGGGGCGATGGGCGGAGGTCCAGCGGTTCCAATTGGGGGCGACCCCTTAGGCCATCAGGGGCGGAACAGAACCTCAAGCCATGGGAGCGCTACCTCAGGAGGAGTTCCAACACCCTCCGGATCGTCCATGCGGCTCCCAGGATACCGGCCGGCAGCCCCACCGTCCCGGCCAGGGCCAGGGCCACGAGACCGGCGATCTGGAAGGCGCGTGCCAAACTCCAGCCTGTCAGCCCCCCGCTCAGCACTGGCCGCTCGTCGGCCGCCTCCGGGGACCGGAGCGCGGCAGGTTTAGCCAAGTGGTCGGCGAGATCACGCGCCCGGTCTGCCAACACCTGTTCCAGGTAGAACCACTGCGCCATGATGACCCTCCCCGCGGTTCGCCCGCTCGCCCGCCCCGGAGCTGCCCGGACGCTCCCGCCGTGGGTCGCGTCCACGCCGGCAGCCTCGACCTGCCGGTGTGTGACCGGCCGAGTGCCGGCAGGGCCCACCGGAAGGGCTGGCTTTGGTCGTGGGCAATTCACCTTGACTCCCCGTCGCATACCCTGCTAAAGTGCTTACACAGGTTAGACCATACAGGCAGGACATATAACCTGTCAAGCTTTTTTTGATGGTTATTCCGGTGACTAACCAGGCGCCACGAAGCCGTAGTGCCCCAACCGGGACGGCAGCATCCGCCTTCGACCTGTCGGGCGGCCGACTGTGCCTCGACTTTGCCAACACCCTATCCAAACGCCTCACCAGCCACCCGACGGAACTCCTGGCCAGCTACGGCGACCTGGTTGCCTGGAGCCGGCAGGCGCGCCTCGTAACGGCGCGCGAGGCGGGGGTTCTCATCCGGGAGGCAAAGCGCCGCCCTATCGACGCGGCCGCAGTCCTCGAACGGGGCGTCGCTTTGCGGGAAGCGATCTACCGGATCTTCTCGGCGGTCGCGGACGAGCGCCCGGCGGGGGGTGGCGACCTCGCCACCTTGAACGCTGCGCTGGCCGAGGTACTGCCCCTGCTAGGGATCGTCCCGAAGGGGGACGGCTTCGGGTGGGGGTGGACGGGGGATGAGCAGCGACTCGACCGGATACTCTGGCCAGTGACGCGGTCGGCAGCCGAACTCCTGACTTCCGCAGAGCGGGCGGCGGTGCGGGAGTGCGACGCGCAGACCTGCGCTTGGCTCTTCATGGACAGGAGCCGGAACCGGAGCCGGCGATGGTGCGACATGAAGGGATGCGGCAACCGGGCAAAGGCCCGCCGGCACTACGAGCGCAAGAAGCGGGGCCATGGAGGCACTTGACGGCGGACAGTCGAGGTCGGTCCTCCACGGGCACGGGACTTGTGCGTAGGGAGAGGAGCCTGATGGGACTGCGAGGGCAGGTGGACAGCGGCCTACGGTGGCTCGCGCGGGGCCTCCTCAGTTGGGCGTCGTTCGCGTGCATCCCCATCGGGATGATGTTGGTCGTGGCGGGCTGGCACACCTTGGGCGGGCTTCTCATCGTGGGCGGGATTATCGCCTACTTCCTGGTGGACCCGATCATGTTCCTGCTGGATCTGGGCAGCCCAAAGGGCAGGGACCCGGAGGATGAAGGGTCCAGGCAGGCGAGAAAGTAGCGTTCGTATCCCCTGAAGGGAGCGATGATGGGAAGTCTGGGTCAGGAGAAGTGCGTGGCGTGTCGAGCAGACGCGCCCAAGGTGAGCGAGCAGGAGCTGGCCGAGCTTCTGCCCCACCTTCCCCACTGGCGCGTGGTGGATAGGGAGGGCGTCCCCCGGTTAGAACGCACCGTCCGGTTCAGGAACTTCGCCTCAGCGCTGGACTTCGCCCTGCGGGTCGGCCGCGCAGCGGAGGAGGAGGGACACCATCCCTTGCTGACGGTAGAATGGGGGAAGTGCACGGTGGTCTGGTGGACCCACAAAATCCGGGGCCTGCACCGCAACGACTTCATCATGGCGGCCAAGACCGACCGGCTGTATGCAGAGGCGGGAGCGTGAGCGCGCCTCCCATCACGCGGCGTCCGCAGCGGCGTTCTGTACCACAGGGGACGGTGCGCTCCCGTAGAGTTCCTTGAGCTTCTTGAGCAGGGCCCGCCCCCTCACCACCGTCTCCCCCCGATTGTTGCGACACTCGAGGGCAACGCTCACCACACCCTTCGCGTCGATCCCCTCGATGGTGCCGATCGCCGTAATCCGATCGCCGGGGCGGACGGGGGCAGTGAACTCCATCTCCTGCCGGAGGTAGACGCACCAGGGGCAGAGCTCCGCTAGCACCCCTGAGAACATGCTCGCGGTGTGAAAGCCGTGGGCAATCCGGCCGCCGAACCGCGTCTGCCCCGCCAACGCCTCATTGAAGTGGAGGGGATTGAAGTCTGAGGAAAGGAACCCGAACAGGAGGGTCCCGGCGTCGGTGAAGGTCTTGGTGTGCGCGACGCGCTTGCCGGCATAGAGGTCCGCATGCCGCGGCCGCGGCGTCCCGCTCCCGCTGCCCGCGCAGGGGGCGGCGGTCACGCCCGCCAGGAAGCGGCCGACCGCCTGCCCCTGCTCGGACTGGATCCGCAAGACCTCTCCCCAGAGGTCCTGGTAGCCCTTGAGCGGTGCGAAGGTCCAGTTGGCCCATGCCTGAATAAGGTCCCGCATCCAAAGCCTCCTCAGAAGATCGGTCCAGTGCAGGAATCGGCTTCGCCGGATTGCAGGATCCATACCACCGGTCCTCCAGCCTCCTCGCGCCGAGGACCCTTTCAAAGCAAGAACGATACACAGGGTCTCGCGCCCATGCAACGGAAATACACAGGGGCCCGCCAAACCCGGAGCCCCTCCCGAGCTTCGCGGTCCTTGCCCGATTGCCGGCGCAAGAGCGCGTGGCCCCAAGCGCGGTGCCGGAGGGATGTCGGTCTGCCAAGGGATTTCTAGAGCGACCACCATTGATCGGTATGAAATTTGCTCTATACTCATCGGCCATGGACCGGGTTGCCGCGCTCGAGTCAAGACCCCAGATTGTCCCGCCGGAACCGGACCGCCGGGGGCCGGAAACCGGCCCAGGGGCAGACGGCGCGCCCCGTCCCTCGTCCCACTTCGTGGAGGCGGGGACGGTCCGCCTGCACTACCTGGTGGCGCCTCCCCGCCACGCCACCGCCCCCGCCCTGCTCCTCATCCACGGGACGGGCAGCAATGCCCTCTCCTGGAGCTACCAGGTGCGCGGCCTCCGGGCGGTCGCCCGCGCCTTTGCGGTGGACCTGCCCGGGCACGGCCTCTCGGCGCGGATCGGTGCTCCCTCCGTCCCGGCCTACGCGGCGGCGGTGGCCGAGACGATGGCCCGCCTGGACGCCGACCGGTTCTTCGTGGCCGGGCACTCCCTGGGGGGCGCCGTCGCCCTGGAGCTCGCCCTCCGGCACCCCGAGCGGGTCCGCGGACTCATCCTGATCGCCACCGGAGCCCACTTCCCGGCCCTGGCCGCGACTCCCAGCCTGTTCCTCCTCCCGGTCGCCGTGGCGCCCGGGAAGTTCCGCGACCTGTTTCTGGGGGAGGGGGTGAGCGCCGAGGCACTAGCCCTCGCCCGGGCCGCGGTTGCCGGGTGTCCCCCCGACATCATCCGGGCGGACATCAGCGCCGCGAAGGCCTTCGACGCCCGCGCCGCCCTCCCCCGCGTGCGGTGTCCCGCCCTCATCCTCTGTGGGACCGAAGACCACATCACGCCGCCGCGCTACGCCGCCTGGCTCAAGGAGGGCCTGCCCGACGCCCACGTTGTGCTGATCCGGGGGGCGGGGCACATGCTCCCGCTCGAGAGGCCGGAGCAGGTGAACGCCGCCCTCGCCACATTCCTGCAAGGCCAGCGCCTGCTGCCGCGGATGCTCCGCCGCGCCGGGCGCGCCGCCGCCTGTCTGCTGCGCCGCCGCCTTGGGCGATAGTCCTGGCCTGCCTCCCCCCGGGCCGTCCCCGCCGCTTTACAGGCCCCGCGCCGGCGCGCTAGACTCCTGTCCATGTTGCCGTCCTACGTGGCCCTGAGCGAGAGCGGCGAACTTCACCGGCGCGCCGAGCGCCTGATGGGGATGCTCGCCGCCTGCGACATCTGCCCCAAGGACTGCCGCGTCAACCGCCTGGGGGGCGAGGTGGGGTTCTGCTGGAGCGGGGCGGACCCGGTGGTGAGCGCCGTCGTGCCCCACTTCGGCGAGGAGCCCTGCCTCACGGGGACGCGGGGGGCGGGCAACATCTTCTTCGGCAACTGCAACATGCGCTGCGTCTACTGCCAGAACTGGCAGATCAGCCAGGATTGGACGGGTCAGCGCCGCAATACGGTCTCCGTGGAGGCGCTGGGGGAGGCCATGCTGGCCCTGCAGGAGAAGGGGTGCCACAACATCAACCTGGTCTCCCCCACCCACTTCGTCCCGCAGATCGTCGCCGCCCTGGCCCTGGCCGCCCCCCGGGGGCTGTGCCTCCCGCTGGTGTACAACACCAACGCCTACGACAGCGTGCGTGTTCTGCAGCTCCTGGATGGGATCGTGGACATCTACCTGCCGGACCTGAAGTACAGCGACAACGGCGCAGCCAGGGAGTACTCGGTCGCGGGCAACTACGTGGAGGCCAGCCGGGCTGCCCTCAAGGAGATGTACCGGCAGATGGGGCCGGACCTGGTCCTGGACGACGCCGGTCTGGCCCACCGGGGGCTCATCATCCGGCACCTCATCCTGCCCAATGACATCGCCGGCAGCCGCGAGTGCCTCCGCTTCATCGCCGAGGAGCTGTCCCCGACCGTCCACCTGAGCATCATGGCCCAGTACTACCCGACCAACAAGGCGGACCGGAAGGACCTCATCAGCCGGAAAATCCGGGCCCGGGAGTACGAGGAGGTCCTGGAGATGCTGGAGGAGTTCGGGTTCGAGCACGGCTGGACCCAGGAGTTCTCCGCCACCGACATCGGCCGCCCCGACTTCGCCTCCGCCGCCCCCTTCGCCTGGGAGGGAGGCCTCGCCCCCGCCCCGCTGCACCTCACCCGCCCGGCCAGTCCCGCTCCCTAGGGCCGTCGCCATTCCAGGGAACCGCCTCCATGGGGGAGGCGCGCTGCCTCGGCCGCCAGTGTCCCCGCGCGGCATCCGCCGGGCACCGGAGAGCAGGACGCGGCGCAGGGGGCGCGCGGAGCCTGGTAAGCGGCCTGCCAGATTTCAGGCGGCTGGTCGGATGACGTCCATGAAGGCGCTGACGGAGAAGATCGCCTGGCCGATGCCGGGCGGCCCGTAGCCCGGAGGGACGGGGAGCCGGTGGCGGGCGTGGGTGTCCCGCCAGGTCTGGAGCAGGCGGGCGTGGTACTCCAGGGGCGCCCCGCCCTGCGTGCTCCCCAGGAGCGAGAGGGGCTCGGGACACCACGTCGTGAAGCGGGGGCAGACCCCGCGGGCCATGAAGAACTCCAACCCCTCGGCCGTGGAGGTGATCGCCTCCTCCACTGTGGGAAAGCCGTGGGGCCTGGACATCTCGATGCCGGCCACGAAGTTGGGGATGACCTTGTCCGGCCCGAAGACGGTGGCGGCGTCCAGGATCCGTCGGATCCACTCGTCCCGCCCGATGTAGCGGGCCTTCCCCGGGCAGATGAGGTCGAAGAGGCGCCGGTTCCAGACCTCGTAGTTGGGGTGGTAGATCTGAACGCCGGCGTCCTTGAACTGCCGGACCTGGTCCTTGGGCAGGGCCTGGACCACCATCTTGCTGATCCAGCGGCCTGGGAACTTCGCCTCGATAGCCGCCGGGTACTGGGCGTAGAAGTCCACCTCCGCCTTCCCCTGCAGGGTGGAGGTGATGCTCCCCCCGGTGACCGTGTACGCCCCGCTGGCCGTGTCGGTGGCGGCGATGACCTCCAGGGCCTCCAGGACTTCTGCTACCGTCTTCACCTGGGTGTAGGGCCGGCCGGCTTTCACCTGCTGCCGGTAGTTCTCATTGATGTCGCAGAACTGGCACTCCTCGTGCTTCCCGAAGTACTGGCAGAGCCGGAAGATGGTGAGGTAAATGAGATAGCCCCACTCGATGGTGGGGGCGATCTCGTGCAGCGGCTTTCCGTTCCGGGCCGTCCGGGCGTAGTAGGCTGGCGCGTGCTGGTAGGTGACGCCGCACAGCGGCCGCCCCTCCAGCGTCAGGGTGAGCTGCCCGTCGTGGAGTTCGACCCTGTACGGGGACGAGGGGTTCACCCGGACGGAGACGATGACCCGGCGGAAATCCCACGGGCCCCCCTCGAGGGCAACCTCCTCGGGTGCCCGGAGGTGCTCCTCCTGCTTCATCTGGACAATCGGGATTAAATCAAACGAGAAGATGAAGTAGGCCTTCGGCTTGAACCCGGCCGCGATCCGGAGCGCGTCCTCGCTGAAGGCGAGGCCCGTTCGCAGGAGGTCTTCCTTGACGATGGCCTCCGGCGGCAGGTCCGGGAACCGCTGGACGAGGGCCTCCACCTCCGCGAGCTGGCTCTGCCGCTCCGTCACGCCCACGGGGCACCCTCCAGCAACTCGCCCCGGGCCCCGGGCGGGGGCAGGGAGCCGCAGCCGCGCGGTCGGCGGCGATTCGCGAGCGGCGGCACGCGCGGAGCGGCTAGTGCCCCTCCAACTCCATCCTCCTCAGCACCACAAGCATCCGAGAGGGGCACTGAGGGGTTGTAGGGGAGAGGCTCCCCTACGCTTGGGGGGTGCTCAGCGAGGCGGCGGCCGAGCGCCGAAGGGGGGCCTGCCCCCCTAGCGGAAGTGCCGCACCAGAGGGAAACGCGAGGGCTCAATAGTTGGTGCGGCACTAGCTGGGCCAGCCGATGTACTGCCCGTCTTCCCACAGCTCAACCATGCGGGCCAGGATGGCCAGGCGGTCCTCGAAGCGATCGCCCTGGGAGAGGTGGCGGTCACGCGACCAGATCTCGGTCAGCACGGGGCGGTCCGACTCCGCGAGGGCGTAGTAGGCGCCCCGGAGCCGCACGAGCGTGGCCCGATTGCACGCCTGGAGGTTCGAGGCCGAAACGATGAGAGGCTGGGGGTTGTCGCGCAGATGCCCCCAGTGTAGGCAGTCCCGGAGATTGATCCCGATGAGGGCCCGGGCCAGCCGCGCGAACTCCATGAACCAGTCGGTCGTCCGCTGGCAGACCAGGCAGCCCGGGCAGTCATCGCGGGTGACGACGGCTGTGTAGGCGCGGCTCAGAGGCCCGTTGGCCAAGACCCAGCCCACGGCCCGGTAGTGGTGGAACCGCATCTGGAGACGAAGGGAACTCCCGCGCATCTGGGCTTGCTCCCGGCGAGGCGTCCTAGTGTACCGGAGGCGGCCGGTGGACGCAAGGCACCCCTCAGGGACTTTACAAGGTCCGGCGACGTGAGGTATACAGGGGCGGGTCGTCGGCTCCCACACCATTGCCAGGGAGGGATACCGGATGGCAAAGCGCGCAGGCAAGGGGGGCGATCTCATTATCTCCAAGAGCAGGACGAAGGAGGCGGTCAAGAAGTGCAACGTCGCCAGCGACTTCTACGCCGCCCTGGACCGGAAGGTCCGGGAGCTCCTCGTCGCGGCCGAGCGGCGCTGCATGGAGAACAAGCGGAAGACCCTGAAGCCCCAGGACCTCTAGGCTTCATCGCCACAAGACGCCGACGCCCCCGGACCGTTCGGCCCGGGGGCGTCGGACTCTTCGGGAGCGTCCCTAGATTTTGTGGCCGAAGTCGGCCGGCAGCCGGTACTCGTACTGCCCGCGGATCGGATCGTTCTCGGCGTAGCGGCTCCAGCGGAACGGCCGGAGATCCACCGTCCGGGCGCGGCCCTCCAGGATAAGCTCGCTCAGGCAGGCCCCGACGGCCGGCGCCTTCTTGAACCCCGTGCCGCTGAAGCCGGCGGCGACGAAGAGGCCCCGGACTCCCGGCACTTCGTCCAGGATCGCCCGGGTGTCCGGACTCATGTCATAGATGCCGGCGTGGCCTCGGACGTAAGGGGCATTGTCCATCACCGGGAGGCGCCTGGCGAGCTTCCGCCGGGCGAACGGGAGGAACTCCGGATCGTTCGCCCGGTCGTAGGCGTCCGGATCCGCTGACCCCTTCCCGTCCCAGAGGCCGACCCCGACCAGGGTGAGCTGATCCCGGGTGGGCCGGAAGTAGGAACCGACCGCGCCATCAATGAACGTCGGGTGGCCCGCCGCCAGCGCGGGAGGCCGGGCGAAGGCGGCGATCTGGGCTCGGTGCGGGGTGATAGCCAGGTCCGCCCCGGCAGTCCGGAGGAGTCGGGGGGTCCAGGGGCCGGTCAGGAGGATGACGGTCGGGGCGTCCACCGGGCCCCGGGTCGTCTCGACGCCGGCGATGCGGCCCGCCCCGACTCGGAGCGCCAGAACCTCGGCACCCACTTCCAGGCGCGCCCCGAGGGCCTGGGCCCGATCCAGGAACGCTCGCGTAGTCGCCACCGGGTCGGCGTAGCCGCTCTCCGGCTCGTAGGCGGCGAGGAGCAAGTCCTCCGTCGCCAGGGCCGGGACTGCCGCCTTCAGCTCCGCGGCAGTCAGCAGCTCGGTCTTCGCCCCGAGCCGCTGGAGCATCGCCACGTTCCGGCGGAGGGCATCGGCGTCCTCCGGTTGAACGGTCATGACGAAGCCGGTCCGGGTGAAGCCGCAGTCCCCGCCCACGGCGTCTGCCCAGTGCTGGTAGGTGGGGAAGGAGGCGATGGCCATCCGGGCCTCGGGCTCGTTCGTGTAGTGCATCCGGATGAAGGCGGCGGACTTCCCGGTGCCGCCGGCCGCAATCCCCGTCTTCTCCAGGACGAGGACTTGGCGCACCCCGGCCCTCGCGAGGTGAAACGCGACGCTCGCCCCCATCACGCCGGCACCGACCAGGACCGCATCCGCCGTTCGCTGCATAGCGTCCCCTGTCTCCCCTCCGTGCCTCCCGGCCCCGCCGGGGCCCGATGATAGCACGTGCCCTGGGAGTTTTCTCCCCCGGAGCGGAAGGGCGGTCCCCACTCCTCGAATCCGCTCTGGAGCCCCTCTCCCGCGGCGCTCCTATTCTCCCCGGGACTTATCCTGTGGAGCCTGAGGCCCCGTGCGAAGGGGATGCCCTGGCACCCGCTTTGCTACACGGGAAGCGCGTCTCCCTTTCGCCGTACTCCGGTTGCCCCGAGGAGGCTACCCTGAGCCCGGTTTCCGCGCGGCGCTACCCCCGAACGCGCCTGTACCTCCCGAGCCGCTGCACCGCCTTCCTCTCCCGCGACCGCACCGTCGTGCTGGAGGGGAAGACCGACACCGTGTGTCGAGGTGGCCTCCGTCTCTTCCTGCCGACCCTCCTCAATCCGCCGACGCCCGTCACGGTCTGCATGGCCGGTGAGGACGCGCTGCGGGGCCGCGTGGTCTGGGTCGGGCCGACGCGCCGGACCGACCTGGGCATCGTCGTCCCCCACGGCCTCCGGTTCGTCGAGGAGATCAGCGAATTCAGGTACGCTGATCTCCTGACCACCCTCCGGGCGAAGGCCCAGGTCCAGCGGAGCCCGCGGCTGCCCGTCCGGCTGGGGGTCCAGGTAATGCTTGGGGACACCTTTCAGCCAGCCACGACGCTCAACCTGAGCATGGCAGGCGCCTTCATCACGACCCCGACCCCCGCCGCCGTCTGCGCGGAGGTCCTCCTGCATTTGACCCTCCCCGGCAACGGGGGGCGCCCCCTCTACCTGTCCGGCCAGGTCGTCTGGCGGAACAGCGTCCGCAGCAGCAACGGGTTTCAGGCCGGGATGGGGGTCGCCTTCGACACCCTCGGCAGCAAGGAGGCCACCGTCCTGCAGCATTTCCTCCGGCACGCCCCGCCCCGGTAGGGTCACCCTCATTCACCCCGGCCCCGCCTCCGCCATTGCAGCCCGCCCCCACCTGTATTAATGTGACTCCAACGATTGGAGATCGTGCTCACGCGACACCTGGGGCGCCGGGCCAACTGACGAGCATCACAAGCGCCCTCGGCGCCGCCGCCCTTTCCCCGGGCCGGCCGCTC
>JAKEHP010000382.1 GCA_022614955.1 Candidatus Methylomirabilota bacterium | reverse complement strand
CTGGTCCGGGCGGCGCTCGAGGCAATCGCGTTCAGCAGCGCCGAGCTGCTGGGGGCCATGGCGGGCGCCGAGGGGCTGGAGGTGCCGGTGCTTCGGGTGGACGGCGGCGCGGCGGCCAACGACTGGATGATGCAGTTCCAGGCCGATGTCCTGGGCATTCCGGTTGAGCGTCCCGATATGGTGGAGACCACCGCACTCGGCGCCGCCGGACTCGCCGGGGTGGCGCTGGGCGTCTGGCGGGGAACCGGCGAGTTCCTGGCCGGCCGCCGGTTCACCCGGTTCGAGCCGCGGATGGATCCGAGCGAGCGCCGGCAGCGGAGGGAGGAATGGACCCGGGCGGTGTCCACCGCGCTCGCCTGGGCCAGGAGGGAATGAGAGGATCTGCCATCGAACCGCGCGTTTAACGTCGCCCGGCTCCTACTCAAAAAAAACCCGGGTGGATACCCGGGTCTGAGGGTGGCGAAGCTGTCGCCTTACTTGATCAGGATCTTGGTGGCGGCTGCCGGAGCCTCCTTCGGCACATGCACCTCCAGCACGCCATCCCGATACTCGGCCAGCACCTTCTTCGCCGCCACCGGCACGGGCAAACGAATGGTCCGGACGAACTTCCCGTACACCCGCTCCTTCACCAGATAACCCTCACCCTCGACCTCTGGAGCGATCTCCCTCTTGCCGGTGATGGTCAGCAGCTCACCGACGAGGTTGATGTCCAGGTTCTCCTTGTGAATGCCAGGGGCCTCGAGCCGCATGACATACTCCGTGGCAGTCTCGATGACGTCCATGACCGGCATCCACTCCGCTCCCGTGGTCTCGAACGGGAACGGCGGAAGGAGCGGCTCCGTCAGGAACCGGGGGGTAAGCAGCCGATCGACTACCCGATCGAACTCCTCACCCAGCTTCCCCACGATGGGGTTCCGCAGCGCGACTCTCATCTCTCCTCCAGAGGTGACCTCCAACCTGCGGCTCCAAGGTAGGACAGACCCCATGATGCCGAGATGAAACGCTTGGGAATTTTTTCTGGAGAACTCAGGGCTGGGGGATTCTGGCCCCGTGGCAGGCGGTGCACATGGAGGGGCTCTTCCGACGGAGGGTTTGCGGGTCGAAGCCCGGCCCGTGGGGATTGAAGCGGCGGCCGCCCTGGGCCGAGTGGCAAGTGAGACAATCGCGCTCGGAATGACAGGAAACGCAGCTCTCCAGGTTCTGCCGGGCGGCCTGCCCGTGGTTGAGGAGAAAGGCGCCCTTGGCGTCGTGATATCCGGTCCCCCCGAGCCCGTCGGTCGAGCCCAGGCCGGCCGTCAGATGACAGTTGGCGCAGAACTGGGCCTGGTTGTGACAGTCGGCGCAGGAGCCTTCCCGGGCATACGCCGCGGCGGGGTGGGTGGTCAGAAAGCCGGCGGGGTGGTATCCGGGCGCGGCGTCGGCGGCATCGGGCCGATGGCAGCTCAGGCACTCCGGCCTTGCGTGGCAGCCGCTGCAGCTCTGTGGGCGTGCCGCAGCCGGTTCGGCATGCCGCTGGGAGAAATCGAGGCCGTGCGATGGGGGACGCTCCCGCTCCACCCGGGCTCCCCGCCCGCGCCCTGGCGCTGCGGCCGGTATGGCCTGAACCGCGCTGGGTGAGCCCACGTGACAACTGAGACAACTCTCCCGGGTATGGCAGGTGGTGCACCGCTGGGCCTGGCTTCGAGCCGTCCTGCCGTGCCGCCGGATGAACCCTGGATCGGCATGGCTCGGGGGGGCACGCAGCTCGGCCCGGTGCGCCAGGGACCTCGGATCCGGTCCCAGCGCCTGGATGGCGGGCATCTCCGGGGCGTTGACGTGACATTCGCTGCAGAAATCGCGGGCGTGGCAGGTCGCGCAGGAGGCGGGGAGCCCGGCCCGAACCAGCTCGCCGTGTCCTTCGCCGGCGAACTCCGGATCCTGGTGGGAGG
>JAKEHP010000381.1 GCA_022614955.1 Candidatus Methylomirabilota bacterium | reverse complement strand
TGGAGCTCGGGATCGATGGGCTCGCTCAGAACGACATCCGAGATGGCCAGGCGCCCGGCGGGGCGCAGGATCCGGAAGGCCTCCCGGTAGACGCCGTCCTTGTCGGGACAGAGGTTGATCACGCAGTTGGAGATCACCACGTCGGCCCCGCCGTCGGGAAGCCCGGTGGCGGTCAAGTCCGCCACCCGGAGCTCGACCGTTTCCTCGGCCAGGCCGGCCTTCATGACGTTCTCCCGGGCCCGCCCGATCATCTGGGGGGTGAAGTCCACCCCCACCACCCGCCCCTCGGGCACCTGGTGGGCGGCCAGGATGACGTCGATGCCCCCGCCGCAGCCGAAGTCGACCACCGTCTCTCCGGGCCGGAGGCCGGCGAAGCCGGTGGGATTGCCGCAGCCCCGCGAGAGGTCCAGGGCCCCCTCGGGCACCAGGGCAAGGGCGTCTTCGCTGTACAGCCCCTGGTCGACGGCGTAAGCCGAGGCGGCCTCGGCGGTGGCCGCGCAGCACGCCTCCTTGTGGCCTCCCGTCTCGGCGAAGGCGCCGTAGCGGCGCTGCACCTCCTGGCTGATCTCCTGGGTGTCCATCGATCTCCCCCTTCGCATGGGTTGTCGTTCGGAGCTCGCCCGCCCCGCCGAGGCACCCCGGCCGGGGAACGGCAGAGCGGTCAAAGCAAGGAGTCCGGCGGGAACCGTCGCCAGCGCCAAAACCATGCCTCGGGTTCGGGTGCTCGCCGACTCCTCCTCCACCCCCGCCGCCTCGAAGGCGTGCTCCACGTCTTCGTGGGCGACGGTCTCCAGCCAATCCAAGAACCACACCCCGGCCGCCATGACGGAAAGCCCGAGGCCGGCGCTCACCAACATGGCCCGACGGAGCTGGCGACCCGGAGGGTGCACACGCGCCTTGCTCCGGTAATAGAGCCAGTTGATGCCCACGATGAGGACCGTCCCCGCGGCCAGCAACGCGGGGAGGAAGCGCCACAGCCGAAGGCCGGCAAAGCCGGCGCCCAGCCCGATCGAGGCGAAGAGCGGAAGCCCCCCGCAGCACATGGCGGTGACCAAACCCGCGACCACACCACCCCCGGCCGGTGCCTTTCCCAACCGGGTACCGGCAGTAACCATCGACCCTCTCACTTCGCGGGTGCTGGCACCAGCTCCTGCTGGGAGCTCGGCCGCTGTCGCCCCACTATCCTCCTCCCCTCGGGTCCCCATGG
>JAKEHP010000380.1 GCA_022614955.1 Candidatus Methylomirabilota bacterium | reverse complement strand
GGTGAGGGAGCGGGCCGGGAAGAGCGCCCTCGCCATTTGCCCACCCTTGATCCGCGAGCAATGTTTCCTGACGGCATTGATCTCTTCAATGGTCGCACCGCAGGCGAGCAGCGCGCGCGTCATCGCCTGCTTCTCGATGAGGTCGATCCCCGCGACCGGAGCAGGAAGCAGGGCCGAGCCGCCGCCCGAGATGAGGACGATCACCAGGTCCTCCGGGCGGGTCTCGGTGAGCAGCCCGAGGATCGCCGAGGTCCCCTCTAGCCCGCGCGCATCGGGGACGGGATGCCCCGCCTGGATGACCCGGATGCGCCGCAGGGGAAGGGCGGTCCCATCCTTCACGACCACGACCCCGCCGCGGATCCGATCCCCGAGGACCTCTTCTACGGCGGCCGCCATCGCGGCACAGGCCTTCCCCGCGCCGACGACAAACACCGTTCCCCGGCTGAGATCGTACACCGCTCCATCCGCAAGCAGCCTCTCCCCCTCACGATGCACATGGTGATGAATCGCGGTCCGGGGGTTGGCGGCATCAAGCGCTGCCTGAAAGATCTCCCCGGCCGCCTTCCTGAGCTCTCCCGTCCCCCTCGGGCCGGACATCAGTTCTCCTCCGACAATGGTACCGACTCGACCCGCGTGTAGACGGCCCCAGCCGGGTGCAGCGCACTCCGCATGAGGTCCACACACCGGACGTGCATCTGTCCCACCCGCCCGATCTCCGTAACTCGGAGAACTGTCAGCAGCGCATCGAGCCGCCCGACATATCTGACGCGACCCAGGGTGAGATGGGGGTGAAGGGGCCGCGTCTCCCGCGCGAAGCCGAGCGGAAGCAGGGTCTCGTCGATTCGCCCCTGGAGCGTCCTCATCTCATCGACCCCGTGCTCCACCCCGACCCAGACCACCCGAGGCCTTCCCCTCGGCGGAAAGGTCCCGAGACCGGCGAGCGACAGGATGAAGCGCCCTATACCCGCCACGGACGACCGAAAGGTCTCCTGGAGGGCGGGAAGGCGGGACTCTGGGACTTCTCCCAGGAACTTGAGGGTGAAATGGAGGTTCTCTGGCTTGACCCAGCTCACCGGTGTCGCCGTCGACTTGAGGGTTGCCTGGACCGCTGCCAGGGGAGCCCGCAGGGCGGAATCGACGTTGATGGCGATAAACAGTCTCATGGCAGGTGCATGCGAGGCGGCGCCGAACGTCTTATTTCTTTACGGTCGCCTTGAGCAGGGAGCGGCGCAGCGCCTCCAGCGCCATCTGCGAACCCCAAAGCTTGTTCTCCTCCCGGGCGAATCGGAACCGGTGCTCAGACCACTCCTCTCCCCGCAGGTCGGCGAGGGCAATGTACGTGAGCCCCACCGGCTTGGCTTCTGTGCCGCCCCCTGGACCCGCAATGCCGGTTACCCCCACGCCGAAATCGGTCCCGGCGAGGCGGCGAATCCCGGCCGCCATCGCACACGCCACCTCTGGACTCACCGCCCCGTGCTGCTCGATGAGAGAGGAGGGCACCTGGAGCAGCTCCTCCTTGGCGCGGTTGCTATATGCGACGATCCCCCGCTCGAAATACTCGGAGCTGCCGGGGACGTTG
>JAKEHP010000379.1 GCA_022614955.1 Candidatus Methylomirabilota bacterium | reverse complement strand
TCCTCCACCGAACCCCCCTTGGCCTCCCGTCATCCTCGCGTTGGAGCCACTAGCCGGACCCCCAGCGCCTCCACCACCCCCGAACCCTCCCCCGCCTCCGGCGAAGTCGCCGCCGCGGGCACCTCCTCCGCCGACGCCTCCCCCTCCGCCTGGGTTGCTGCTGGAGATCGCTCCCTTGCCGTACTCGGCGCCATCCCCGCCAAAGCCGGTCCCGACGTAGACGCTCCCACCGGCGCCTCCGCCTCCTCCGGACCCACCCTGGCCCCCGTCGGCGTCGAGGCAGCAATCCTGGAAGCCACCGGCGCCTCCAAAGCCCTCCCACTGGAACGGCGTCGCGGAATCCGAAACCCCTCCGCCGTCGCCTCCGTCCGTACCGTTCCCGTCTTTACCCTTGGCCGTGGTCCAGAATCCGCCACCGCCGCCGGCTCCTCCGCCGCCGCCACCGATGGGGGCACGCGAGCCGCCCGCCGGCCCGCTGTAGCCCTGCTCGAAGAACTGCGGTGCGAAGCCGATCCCTAGCCCGCCGACCATCCCTGCGCCGTGGGCGTCGCCGGGGACCACCGTGCTCCCGCCTTCCGCGGTGCTCTCGGCTATCGTCACGCGCTCGAGGGTGACCTTGCCCTGGCTGAAGATGGCCCCGCCCATGCCGCCGCCGCCGCCGCCCCGGCCGGAGTTGCCGCCCCTCGCGTAGCCGCCGCGCAGTGTCAGGTCGCGCAGGGTCAGGTCACCGGGGCCCGGGCTGACGAAGTCGCCGTGGTAGCTACCTGCGGGGTCGGCCCCCACGAAGAAGAACCGGAAATGGGCGGCCCCCGCGTCGCGCTGGATCGTCGCGCCGTTGCCCTCGATCGTGATCGGGCTGCCGATCGCGGGCAGGCCGTTCAATCCGTACCAGCCGTCCACCCCCCCGGTCAGGTTGTACACGCAGCCCTGGGCCAGCGTTATGACCGTGTGGTCGGTGTCGGCGTTGGCGTTCCGGATGGCCTGGATCAAAGCCTCGGCCGAGCACTCGACGGCGTCGGCCGCCCCGGCCCGGGGGACCGACGCTACGGCCGGCGCGACCAGCGCCACCACCAGCGCCGGCACCAGGAACCTCGAGGATCTCGTTCTCATCGCTTCCCTCCTTCTTGCCTGCCCGCCTCCCGTTCGATGCGTTGACGGAGCAAGGCCGTCCCCACGTC
>JAKEHP010000378.1 GCA_022614955.1 Candidatus Methylomirabilota bacterium | reverse complement strand
AGCGACTGTCTTGGCTGTCAAGAGATTTCTCACGCCCCGTGCGCATAGGCCGGGGTCCACGGCTGCTGATGTTTGAGCATCGCATTGAGGATCGTCAGGAGCTTGCGCATGCACGCGGTCAGGGCCACCTTCGGGAGCTTCCCGACCGCCCGCAACCGCTGGTAGAAGGCCCGGAGGACGGGGTTATGGCGGACCGCCACCAGCGTCCCCATGTACAGGACGGCCCGGACCGCCGCCCGGCCGCCCCAGACCCGGCGGCGGCCCCGGAGGGTGCCGCTGTCCCGGTTGAGCGGCGCCACCCCGACCAGGGCGGCGATCGCCTTCCGGTCGAGGCGGCCCAGCTCCGGCAGGCTGGCGAGGAGGGTCGCCGCGAGCACCGGCCCCACCCCGGGCACGCTCCGGAGGAGGTCGTCCTGGACGCGCCAGGCCGGGCTGGTGCGGATCGCCTGGCCGAGGTCGGTATCCAGGCGGGCCAGGCGGCGCTTCAGCCAGGTGATGTGGGCTTGGATCTCCGCCCGGAGGGTCCGCGGGGCACTCCCCAAGCGGTTCCGCTCCGCGGTCAGCATCTCCACGAGCTGGCGGCGCCGCGTCACGAGGGCCGCCAGGGTCTGCGTCGCCGCATCGGGCAGGGGCCGGGGGGTCGGCCGCACCGTCGCCGCGAAGCGGGCGAGGACGGTGGCGTCGAGGGCGTCGGTCTTCGCCAGGGTGCCCGTGGCCTTCGCGAAGTCCCGGATCTGCCGGGGGTTCACCACCACGACCGGGAGCCCGGCCGCGGCCAGCGCCCCGACGAGGGGCCCCTCCAGGCCGCCCGTGGCCTCGAGGACCACGAGCGCGGGGGCGAGGGCGGTCAGGCGGGTGACGAGGCCGGCCATCTCGCGCTCTGTGTACGCGAGAGTCCACCGCTCGGCGGTGGGGGCGACCGCCACATCGAGGGTGGCCTTGGCGACATCGATGCCGACGTACACGGGGTGGTCCACCATGCGGTCCTCCTCCTGAGTGCCCGGCCTTGCACGATGCGGGCTTCGGGGCCCTGGCGACTGTCCGGGCTGTGCAGGGAGGGGACGGGACGACCCACGCTCACGTACGGTCTTCCGAGACCGGAGGCGAATCGGTCTGTCCCGTCCCGTTAGCGGCCGCATTCTAGCACTGGTAGCTCTACGTGGAAGATACAAGGTGAAGTTCGTTGGCCCGGCACTGGGCGGCGCTCGGCGGGCCTTGCCCAGTCCCGACCGGTGTGGTATGTAAGGGTAGCGCATTCATTTCACACGCCCCCGGATCCGCTGCGGGTGCCCTCCGGGGCGGGCGGCGGGACGGAAGGGGGCGGCGGCACAACCCGAGCGCGGAGGCTCTCCTGTGGCGGCAATCAGCATGAAGGAGCTCCTGGAGGCCGGGGT
>JAKEHP010000055.1 GCA_022614955.1 Candidatus Methylomirabilota bacterium | reverse complement strand
GTTCGGATACTTGGTGGCGACGCGCAGGGAGGACCACTCCTCCGGCCGCCCATTCCCCTTCAGGTCTGCCGGCTGGGCCACCACCAGGCGACACCTGCCGAAGCGCAAATCCAGCGGCTCGTACAGGTCCCGGCCGTGCTCCAGGAGCTGGTCCTTCCCCACCACCCCGACGTCGGCCGCGCCGTGCTCCACGTAGGTCGGGACGTCGGCATCCCGCAGCGCCAGGAAGCGGTACCGGCGACCGGGATCCTCCACGATGAGGCGCCGGGAGTCCCGCAAGGCCCCGAGCCCCTCCACCCCGATGGCCTCGAAGAGCGCCACGGCCTCGGCGAACAGGCGGCCCTTGGGGAGGGCGATCGCGATCGGCTGCTCCATCTACTGCCGCTCCAACTGATTGGACCTATCTCTCAGCCTAGCCCCGGCGTGCCGGGCCAAATGACGAGCATCACGAGGCCCGAGGGAGGAGGCGGCCGGAGGCGTACGCTGTTTGTACGCTGAGGACCGCCGACGACCGAGAACGAAGTGAGGCGACGTTAGTTGGCCCGGCACTAGGCCCGCACCCTCCGGACGTCGGCGCCCAGGGCCGAGAGCTTGCGCTCGATCGTCTCGTAGCCCCGGTCCAGGTGGTAGATGCGGTGGATGACCGTGGTCCCCTCCGCCCCCAGGGCAGCCAGGACGAGCGACGCGCTGGCCCGCAGGTCCGTCGCCATCACCGGGGCCCCCCTGAGCTGCGGGACGCCCTGGACGGAGGCGGTCCGCCCCGCGATCTTCACGTCCGCCCCCATCCGGAGGAGCTCGTTGACATGCATGAAGCGGTTCTCGAAGACCGTCTCGGTGATGACCGAGCGGCCGTCCGCCCCGCTCATCAGGGCCATGAGCTGGGCCTGCATGTCGGTGGCGAACCCGGGGTAGGGGGCCGTTTGGACATTCACCGCCCGCGGCCGGTCCCTCATCCGGACCCGGAGGCGCCCCGGGCCCGGGGTCAGATCCACCCCTGCCTCCCGCAGCTTCCCCAGCACGGCCTCCATGTGCTCCGGGGCACAGTCGGTGAGGGTCACGTCCCCCCGGGTGATGGCCGCGGCCACGGCGAAGGTCCCGGCCTCGATCCGGTCCGCGATGATCCGGTGGGTGGCCGGACCCAGGGTCGGCACCCCCTCCACCGTGACGGTGTCGGTCCCGGCCCCCCGGATGCGCGCCCCCATGGCGGCGAGGAGGGCGGCCAGGTCCTGCACCTCCGGCTCGCACGCGGCGTTCTCCAGGACCGTGGTCCCCTCCGCCAGGGCCGCCGCCATCAAGAGGTTCTCGGTCCCGGTGACGGTCTTCATGTCAAAGACGATCCGGGTCCCCCGGAGGCGGCGGGCTTTGGCCTCCACGTACCCCCCGCTGAGGTCAATCTCCGCCCCCATCTGCTTCAGGCCGCCCAGATGGAGGTTGATGGGGCGGGGGCCGATCGCGCAGCCCCCGGGCAGCGAGACCCGGGCCCGCCCGAACCGGGCGACGAGGGGGCCCAGGACGAGGACGGAGGCCCGCATCGTCCGGACGAGTTCGTAGGGGGCCTCGAATCGGCTGACCGCCCGCCCCGAGACGGCGAGGCCCCCCGCCCCGACTTCCTCGACCGCCGCACCCATGTGGCGGAGGAGACGGGAGATGGTCTCGATGTCCTTGAGCCGGGGGACGTTGGCCAGGCGAAGGTCCCCCTCCGTCAGGAGACCAGCGGTGATGCAGGGGAGGGCCGCGTTCTTGGCCCCGCTCACCCGGACGCTCCCCTTGAGGGGAGCGCCGCCGCGGATGTGGAGTTGATCCATAGCCACTCCAGACGGGAGGTGCTTACCCGGCCGCCTCGGGCCGTCGGACGAGGCAGACCCGGTCCCGGTGGGCCAGATCCCGCACGCCCGGGTGGACGGCGAGGCCCGGCGCGGCGGCGAGCAGGGCCCGGACCGCCTCGGCCTGACCCGCCCCCACCTCCAGGGCCAGCCAGCCCCCGGGGCGGAGAAGCCGCGGGGCGGTCGCCGCCAGCTCCCGGTGGAAGGCGAGCCCATCGGGGCCACCATCCAGGGCGAGACGGGGCTCGAACCGGACGATCTCCGGATCCAGGGCCGCCAGCTCGGCGGTGGGGATGTAGGGAGGGTTGGCAACCAGGGCGTCGAGCTGGCCAGCCAGTCCCGCCGCGAAGAGGGGGGCGGTCCAGTCCCCCTGGAGGAAGGTGACGCGCCGGTCAACCCGGAAGCGGCGGGCGTTCTCCGCCGCGACCGCGAGCGCCCCCGGGCTCACGTCCACGGCGAAGCCGCGCGCCTCCCGCAGCTCGACCGCCAGGGCGATGGCAATGGCCCCGGAGCCGGTCCCCACGTCGGCCACGGTGAGGGGACCGGAGGCGCTGGCCCTCAGGCAGTCCAGGACCGCCTCGACGAGCGTCTCGGTCTCGGGGCGGGGGACGAGGACGGCGGGGGTGACCTTCAGAGGGAGGGACCAGAACTCCCGGATCCCGGTCAGGTATGCGATCGGCTCCCGGGCGGCGCGCCGGCCAAGGAGGGCGGCGAAGCGCGAAGCCGCCTCGGCCGGGACCACCTCGCGCCTCCCGTAGAGGGCGGCGCGATTGCAGCCCAATGCCGCGGCAAGCAGGCACTCCGCGTCGAGGCGGGGCGTCGGTACGCCGGCGGCCCGGAGTCGCTCAGCCGCCCCCTGAAGGAGCGTATCCACTAGGAGACCGCCTTCAGCCGCTCGGCCTGGAAGTGGGCCGCCAGGCCCTCGAGGAGGGGCTGAAGCTCCCCGTCCAGGATGGCCGGGAGGCTGTGCAGGGTCAGGCCGATCCGATGGTCTGTGACCCGGTTCTGGGGGAAGTTGTAGGTCCGGATCTTCTCCGCCCGCTCCCCGGTCCCCACCTGGTTGCCCCGGTCCTGGTCGATCTTGGCCCGCTGCTCCGCCTGCGCCTGCTCCAGGAGCCGGGCCCGGAGGACCTTCAGGGCCTTGGCCTTGTTCTTGTGCTGGGACTTCTCGTCCTGGCAGGTGACGACTAAGCCCGTTGGGAGGTGGGTGATCCGGACGGCTGAATCGGTGGTGTTGACGCTCTGTCCACCCGGCCCCGTGGACCGGTACACGTCAATGCGGAGGTCCTTCGGGGCAAGCTGGACCTCCACCTCCTCCGCCTCCGGCAGGACCGCCACTGTCACGGTCGAGGTGTGGATCCGCCCCGCCGCCTCCGTCTCCGGCACCCGCTGGACCCGGTGGACGCCCCCCTCGAACTTCAGGCGGCTGTAGGCCCCCTTCCCCTCGATCCCCAGGATGACCTCCCGGAACCCGCGGGTCCCGGCCTCGTGGGAGGAGAGGACCTCCACCCTCCAACGATGGCGCTCGGCGTAGCGGACGTACATGCGGAAGAGATCGGCGGCGAAGAGGGAAGCCTCCTCCCCCCCGGCCCCGGCCCGGAGCTCCAGGATGATGTTTTTCTCATCGTTGGGGTCCCTCGGGAGGAGCAGGCGCTGCAACTCCTCTTCCAGGGTGGCCGCCCGCCGCTCCAGCTCCTTAAGCTCCCCCTCGGCCAGCGCCCGCATGTCCGGGTCAATGGTCTCCTTCAGGATCCCCCTGGTCTCGGCCGCCTCCCGCTCCAGCTTCCGGTAGGCCCGGTACCGCTCCACCACTGGGCCGAGGTCCGCCTGGGCCTTGGCCGCCTTCTGGTAGGCGGACGGGTCCTGCAACACCGCCGCATCCCCGAGGCGGGCCGTGAGGGCCTCGTAGCGGGCCTCGATCTCCTGCAACTTGGCAAACCACCTGGCCATGGGTCACCATCCGGGGGCCGACCCCCCGGGGGTCACTTCTCCGCGGGGGCCGCCTTCTTCCCCCCGTACTTCCGCTGGAACCGCTCCACCCGGCCCTCGGTGTCAATCAGCTTCTGCCGCCCGGTGAAGAAGGGGTGGCACTTGGAGCAGATCTCCACCCGGATCTGGGGCACGGTGGAGCGGCTGTGAAAGGCCTCCCCACAGGCGCAGATGATGGTGCAGGGACCGTACTGGGGGTGGATCCCCGTCTTCATGGACCGCTCCTTTCCGGCCGCCGGGACGCGCCCCGGCAGCCGCAAATGCATAGTATAGGTAAGCCTCCGGGCCCCCACAAGAAAAAAGGCAGCCACGGGCGGGCTGCCTTCGACGGCCGGCGGGCCGAGCGTCAGGCGTTCATGGCGTGCAGGAAGTCCAGGTTGGTCTTCGCCTCCCGGAGCTTCTCCAGCAAGAGCTCCATCGCCTCCACCACCCCCATGGTGGAGAGGACCTTCCGCAGGACCCACATCCGATTCAGCTCCTCCTGAGTCAGCAGCAGCTCCTCCTTCCGGGTGCCGGACCGGAAGATGTCAATGGCCGGGAAGACGCGCTTGTCCACCAGACGCCGGTCCAGGTGGAGCTCCATGTTCCCTGTCCCCTTGAACTCCTCGAAGATGACGTCGTCCATCCGGCTGCCGGTATCAATGAGGGCGGTGGCCATGATCGTCAGGGACCCCCCCTCCTCGATGTTCCGGGCGGCGCCGAAGAAGCGCTTCGGCCGCTGCAGGGCGTTGCTGTCCACGCCACCCGACAGGACCTTCCCCGAGGGGGGCACGATGGTGTTGTAGGCCCGGGCCAGCCGGGTAATGGAGTCGAGCAGGATGACCACGTCCCGCTTGTGCTCGACGAGGCGCCTGGCCTTCTCCAGCACCATCTCCGCCACCTGGACGTGGCGGGTGGCCGGCTCGTCGAAGGTGGAGGAGACCACCTCCCCCTTGACGGTCCGCTGCATCTCCGTGACCTCTTCGGGCCGCTCGTCAATGAGCAGGACAATCAGAATGCACTCCGGGTGGTTCTTGCTGATGGCGGTGGCGATCTTCTGAAGGAGGATGGTCTTCCCGGTCCGGGGCTGCGCCACGATGAGACCTCGCTGGCCCATCCCGATGGGGGTGACCAGGTCCATCACCCGCATGTTGATCTCGTCGGTCGTGGTCTCCAGCCTCAGGCGCCGGTTGGGGAAGAGGGGGGTCAGGTTGTCGAAGAGGATCTTCTCCTTGATCAGCTCCGGGCTCTCGAAGTTCACCGCCTCGACCTTCAGGAGGGCGAAGTACCGCTCCCCCTCCTTTGGCGGCCGGACCTGCCCGGAGACCGTGTCTCCCGTCCGGAGGTCGAACCGGCGGATCTGGGAGGGGGAGACGTAGATGTCATCCGGGCCCGGGAGGTAGTTGTAGTCCGGGGAGCGGAGGAACCCGAAGCCGTCCGGGAGAATCTCCAG
>JAKEHP010000054.1 GCA_022614955.1 Candidatus Methylomirabilota bacterium | reverse complement strand
TGGAGGTGGAATTTAGGCAGAAGGCCCCTTGAGGAGCCCGGCAGCCTTGAGGTAGCGCATCCGGAGGTCGTGGAGAAGGCGGTCCATCAGGACGGTCTCGTAGGGGGTGAGGTTCCCCTGGGTCTTGGCCCGGAGCATGGTCAGGATGTCAATCGTCCGGCGGGCCTGCTCCGGGTCCCGCTCGATGCCCCGGGCCGTGGGATCGGTCATCTCCCCCAGGTGGATGAGGGCGGTGCTCGCCAGCATGAGGACGAAGTGGCTGAAGTCCGTCGCCCCGGCATCCCGCTCCTCCCCCACCCCCTCGGCTCCCTTCGACTTCTCAGGCATGGCCTCCTCACTCCGGGGCAAAGCTCACGGTCACGGCGGCGCCTCTCCGCACGCCAAGCGCGGCGGCGGCGCTGCCGCCGGGGAGGAAGACCTCGAGCGTGCCGGTGCTCCCCACGATGGCGCCCGGACGACCGGTCGGGACCGCGGCATAGGAGTCGGCCAGGCCCTGGATGCGGTGGCCGGCCACCGTCACCACCGGCACTCCGCGCTCGGCCGCGAACAGCGCCTCCGGGAGATTCGTGATGAGATTGCCGAACCGGTCCACGTGGAGGACCTGGCCGGCCGCCCCGCCCCCCGGGAGGGGCTCGGGCCGCGGGAGGTCGAGGCGGACCGGATTGGTGACCGGGGGGCCCAGCGCGGCGAGCGCAACGCCGTTGGCCAGGTGCGCCGCGACCGGGGCGAAGACGTCCCGACCGTGGAAGGTCCGGCTCACGGGCTGCCGGAAGAACTCGGGCCGGGTGAGGGCGTGCAGGACCGTGGCCCCCCCCGCCTGCAAGATGGGGCTCAGGACCCCGTTGTCCGGGGCGACGAAGCGGGCCCGCGGCCCCTCGGCGGCCAACGGACGCCGGTTGCTCCCGACCCCCGGGTCCACCACCACCAGGTGAATCGTCCCGGGAGGGAATTCCCGCCACGCGGTCTCGAGAAGGAAGGCCGCGACGGCCACGGCCTGGGGCGGGACCTCGTGGGTCAGGTCCACGAGACGGGCCTGCGGCGCGATCCCCAGGATGACCCCCTTCATCACCCCCACGAAGGCATCGGCGGTCCCGAAGTCGGTCAGGAGGGTGATGATGGGACGGTCAGCCATCTCGGATCTTGACTTTTCCCGGGGGCGCCCCTACCGTAGGAACGCTTCCTGCCCCGCCTGTGCCGAAGTGGCGGAACTTGGCAGACGCGCATGATTCAGAGTCATGTGGGCGTAAGCCCGTGGGGGTTCAAATCCCCCCTTCGGCACCAGTCACTCCGCCCCCTGGCAGCGACCCTTCCGAGTTCCTCCCCGCCTGCACCAGGGCCTACTCCCCTGCACCGCTCGGCATCTTACGCCGTCTCAGGGCCTCCCGCAAGAAGGGACTGTTCACTTCACAATCAGGCCGAGGAGGGCGATCCCCCATGCCGGCAAGAGCGCGAGGACCCCAAGGAGCCAGTAGATGACGGGGGGGTGGTCGCGTCCCGACTCGCGAAAGCGCGTGAGCACCACGTCCGTGACAATGACGCCGAGGAGCGCAACCGAGGAGGACAGGACCCATGACGCGATCGAAGCCTTTTCGGGCCGCGGTCCGCTCGAACGTCCAAGGAGACTGAGAAAAGCGATGAGCCAAGCCGGGAGGAGCGCCCCGATCCCCAGGAGCCAGTAACTCCACGGCCGCCGATGGAACTCCCGCCTTGCGAACCAGGCCGTCCCAAGCCACGTCCCGAGTACCCCAAGCAAGCCGGCAAGAACCGACCAGCCGATCATTCCTGCTCACCGGGGCCCCGGGCTTCGCCCGGGAGATCGTGCTCCGTCAGATGATTCCAGGAACCGCGTTGGGGGGTCCTGACAGGAGCGGACGGAGGACCAGGTCGAGAGAGCGGTGCCGGGCAGTAAAGAAACGAGAAAACCCCGTCGGTCACCGGCCGGGGAACCGGCCTGCCGGGGGCGGCCCCGGCTGAGGAGCGGCGTCGGGGCCGGCCAGGGCCTGGTCCAGGTACGCCTTCAGAGCCCCGAAGACCGCCTCCCCCGTCCGCATGGCCCTCCCGGCATCCCCATCGGTGTAGGAGCGGGACGGGATCCAGATGGGGAGATCGGGGCGCTGGAAGAGGGGGAACCGGACCCGGGCCCCGTGCCGCTCCAGGGAGTCAATCCCCCGGACCAGGTCGTCCATGTTGCTGAAGTTCTCCTGGTAGACGGCCGCGAAGAGGGCGGAGAGGTTGTGGTCCACGGTCCGGATGTTCTTCAGGGAGAGACACGCCTTCACGATTTTCTCCACGGCCTGCTGGACGAAGTAGATGGTGCGGCTGTGGTACTCGGTCCCGGAGAGGAGCTGCGAAATCCGGTAGTCCACCTCGCTCTCGATAAGGAACGCACGGGCGATCTCGCGGGCTTCGTGCATCGGCACCCCTCCCTTCCCCCTCTCGCTACTCCGTCCCCGACTCAAAGACCCGGGCGATCTCATCCCGGGTGAAGACCGGGAGCGGCCTGGCTCCCGCCGGCGTCACCAGCGTCACCCCCTCCTCCGCGGGGAGGACCTGTCCGATCCGTCCCGCCAGGATCCCCGCTCCTTGCAGCGCCTGCACCAGATCCGCCACCGCGGCCTCGGGGCAGGTCACGAGGAGAGCCCCCGAGGCGATCGTTCCCAGCGGGTCCAGGCCGAACTCCTTGCACAGCGCGGCGGCCTCGGACAGGACCGGGATGGACGTCGCTTTGATCCGCAGCCCGACGCCGGCCGCCGCGGCCAGCTCGTGAAGACCTGTGGCCAGCCCGCCCTCGGTCGGGTCGTGCATCGCCGTGACCGGAGCAGCGGCCACCGCCACCCGCGCATCCCGCAGGACACCGATTCCCGGGTCCCGCAGGTACCCCCGGGCCCGCGCAAGGAAGGCCTCCCCGTAGCCCCGGGCGCGGAGTCGCGGGGCGAACTCGCGGGCAAGGAGCGCCGTCCCCTCGATCGCGATCCCCTTCGTCAGGATGACCGCGTCCCCGACCCTGGCGCCCGCCGTCCGGACGACCCGGTCCGCCGGCGCCTCCCCCACCATCACCCCGATGGCGATCGGCCGGTCCAGACCGGCGGTCACCTCCGTGTGGCCGCCAACCAGGGTGACGCCGATCTCCTCGCAGGCCGCTACCACCTGCGCGAAGAGGGCCTCGGCCGCATCGGCATCCGCCTTCCCCTCAGGCAGGAGCAACGTTACCCCGAACCACCGGGGCTCGGCCCCTCGGACCGCCACGTCGTTCGCGTTCACCGTGACGGCGTAGTAGCCGATCTCGTCCGTGGCGAACGTGATGGGGTCGAGCGTCAGGACCAGGCAGGTCTCCCCCATCGCCAGGACAGCGGCGTCCTCTCCCACCGCCGGGCCGACCAGGACACGCGGGTCGCGCGCCGGGATCCCCGCCAGCAGTCGGGCCAGAAGGTCCGCCGGAAGCTTCCCCGCCGGCAGGAGCGTCCGACCTGACCGCGGCACCACCCGGCCCACCTCGTGGATGGCGCCCGCACCCGCGCGCCGCACCCGCCCTCCGGGCCTCCGCCTCACATCCCCTCCGGGAAGAAGAAGGGGGCCGGCGTGATGAGGACCAGGAGCAGGACAAAGGCGCCCAGGGCGAGCAGACGCCGGCGCGGATCCAGCGGCGTCACGTCGTCGAGAGGAGGCGGGTGCTGGAAGCCCATTGCCATCGCCAGGAACGCCCAGACCAGCCAGCCCTGCCAGAAGAAGATCCCAAAGGCCACCAGGAGCGCAGCCGTGCCCATCGCCACCTGCCGGTGCCGGCGGCCGAGCAAGGCGTAGGCGATGTGGCCCCCGTCCAGTTGCCCGATGGGGAGCAGGTTCAGTGCCGTCACGAAGAGGCCGATCCAGCCGGCGAAGGCCACCGGGTGCAGGAGGATGTCTCGGCCGTCTGGGACCGGGCCGACGGCGAGTGCTTGGAGCGCCAGGAACAGGAGAGACGTCCCGAGCCCCACGCCCGCGCTCTGCGCCGGCACCACCGTCGAGAGGCGCAGCCCGGCGAGGACCGCCGGGATGGCGAGGACCAGGCCGGCCAGCGGGCCCGCGATTCCCACGTCCAGGAGAGCCCTTCGGTCGGTGACCGGAGACTTCAACCGGATGAAGGCCCCAAAGGTGCCGAGCCCGACGGGCGCCGGGATGAAGTAGGGGAGCGTCACCCGGATCCCATAGGCCTTCGCCGTGAAGTAGTGGCCCAGCTCGTGGACCCCCAGGATGGCCAGAAGGGTGGCCGCGAAGGGAAGCCCGGCCACCAGGGTCCTGGGGTCGCTCAGGGGGTCGGCCCCCTGGTGCAGCGCGCCGACAAACAGCGTCGTCAGCATCGTCGCTACGAACAGGACCAGGTTCGGCCAGGGCTCCGCGAGCCACGGGCGCTCGCGCCGCGGGGCGGCCCGGAGGAGGACGATCTCTTCCCGGCTCCGCAGGAGGGGATGGTAGCCGAGCGGGGTGAGGCGGCCCGTCAGCACCCGGACCGCGGTCTCCGGGGAGGCCAAGAGGATCCCCCGGAGGCGAATAGCCGCCTCCTGGATCTGCAGCTCTTCCACCAGGAAGACATCCCCCAGGAGGCGGGCCAGCTCAGAGGCGGAATGCTGCGAGCCCTCCGACTCGGTCATGTCACCTCCCGCAAGGGAGAGGCGGTGCCGGCGGCTGCCGCCGGCAGCGACAGGTGTGCCCCCGCCCGCGCAAGCAGCGCCGCCGCGGCGACGGTGGAGGTCACGGCGAGGCCAAAGGCAGCCTGGTAGGACCCCATGACATCGAAGATCGCCCCGCCGAGCCAGGGCCCCAGAGCCATCCCGAGGCCCTGCCCCACCGAGATCATCCCGAAGATGGCGCCGTAGGAGCGTCCGCGATACAGCTCAGCCGTCAGCGCCGAGATGATGGGTCCGCGCGCGCCGAAGGTGAGACCGAAGAACAGCGTGTAGGCGTAGAGGGGCCAAAGGACCGGGGGACCCGGGGCGAGCATCAGGGCCAGGATGCCGAGCGTCGTCAGGGCATAACTCAGGATCCCCGTGGCCGCGCGCCCGAAGCGGTCCGAGAGGGCGCCGAAGGCGAAGCGGCCGACCGAGCTCAGGGCCCCCACGATCCCGAAGATGGCCACCGCCGTCACGTGCCCGTAGCCCCGATCCACCGCATAGATTACCTGGTGGGTCGTGACGGCGAACATTCCGATCGGCGTCAGGAAGAAGACCAGCAACAGGTACCAGAGGGGGCGGGTCCGCAGGGCCTCCCGGAGCGTCCAGTCCCCGGCGGGTCCGGCCGCCACCGCGTCCAGGGCGGGTCCGGGTCCCCGGATGCTCGCCGATCGTGGGAGCAGGAAGGTTGTCAGCGGGAGGAGCACCGCGGCGGCGAGCGCGGCCAGGGCCACGAAGGCCCCGCGCCACGTGAGGGCTGAAATGAGGGCCTGGGTAAGAGGGCTCAGGAGGAAGACCCCGAGGCCGATCCCGGCGAAGGCCATGCCGATGGCCGCGCCGCGCGTCCGGGGGAAGACCCGGGCGAGGAGGGCCGACTGTGGCACGCTCCCGACGCACCCCACGCCGAGGGCCACCAGGATGCCAAAGCTCAGGGCCAGGTCGGTGAGGTCACGGGCAGCAGCGCTGAGGAGAAGCCCGCCAGCCAGAAGGATAGCGCCTATCGGGAGAAGGAGGCGGGGTCCTGAGCGGTCCATGCAGTAGCCGATCAGAGGGGAGATGCCGCCGCCCACGAGCATATGGAGAGAATAGACAGCAGCGGTCGGACCGCGGCCCTGGCCGAACTCGGAGAGCAGGGCCACGTAGAAAACTGGGAAGGTGAAGGAGAGGCCGTAGGCGACCGCCAGGGTGGAGAAGCTGACGGCCAGCGTGAGCCCTGGCCCTCCCTCGCCTGGCCGCCTCTCCCCTTGCGCTGCCCGCGCCCTCCGCCACGGCGCGCGCTGCATTCTGGTTCGCCTTATAGCACGCGCCGCCGGGACAGTCAAAAGGAATGCGAGAGAGGAAACAGCACAGCTCCGGCGCGGGCGCTCAGGGCAGGGGCATGGGGAAGAGGGTGCCGGCGCGCCAGGCCTCGAGCTGGTCGGCATAGTGCGGGGAGGCGGGATCGCCGGAGACGCCGCCCGGGATGACCCAGCCGGCGCCCCCGGGCTCCCCCAGGTCTACCACCTGCCGGTAGGAGGGCCCCGCCACGGCCTCGAAGGGGGCAGCGAAGAAGTAGGCGCTCATGTTCACGGTCATGCCGTCGCCCGGCATCTCGACCGGTCCCCGGTTGAAGCCGAAGAGTCCGGACAGGATCCGGCTGACCCTTCCCTTCCCGAGTGTGAGGGGATGCCGGAGTGTGAGCCGGTGCAGTCGCCCCCACCGCCACGCCGCCACGTCCGGGCCCATTTTTTCTCGGAGAAATGCCACCGCCTCCCCCAGGGTCTCCTGGAGGAGGGACGGGAGCGGGGCCGGCAGCGCGGAGTCCTCCCCCTCGAGCAGCAGCGCGTCCAGGAGGGCGGCCGGGACATGATTGACGGCGAAGAGCCGGGTGGCCAACCCGGACCGCAGTGCCTCGAGAGGCGCCCCCAACACCCGCTCCCGGAGGCGCCAGTACCAGGTATGGAAGAGGGCCGCCGCGCCGCTCTCGCGCGCCATGCGCCCGTCCCAGGCGACGAGGCGATCGGCGGCCTCGCGTGCGTCTCCCGTGAGAACATCCCGCCGCGGGGCAAGACAGCACGCAATGAGGAGCAGGGCTTGAAGCGACACAGTGTCGGTCTGGAGGCGCCGGCACGCCTCGGGCCGGACCGAGGGCATCTCGCGCAGGACCCCGAGGATCCGGCTGGCCCGGTAGGGGGGCTCCCAGAGCGTCGTGAGGTACGGGCCAGCCCCGCTCGCGCGGTTGTTGGCGCTGACCAGCAGACCCGAGGCCGGGTTGACTACCTTCGGCAACTCTTCAAACGGAATAAAACCCTGCCAGGCCGTGGCCGGGTCCGCGCCGTCGAGCGGGAGGGGACCGTCCCCCGGCCGGCACCGCCGCGGGAAGCGCCCCGCGACGAAGGCACCGATGTTCCCGTCCACGTCGGCCACCAGGATACTTTGCGGTGCCAGCGCGAACTCCCGGAGCGCGTCTCGGAACCCTGCCAGATCCGCGGCACGATTCATGGCCAGCACGGCGTCGAGACTGCGCGTCGGCAGCGCCCCGGCCCAGGCGAGGGAGAGGGGGCCCAGCGGCCCGGTGTCGAGGAGGTCCGAGATGAGCGGGCAGCGCCCCGG
>JAKEHP010000377.1 GCA_022614955.1 Candidatus Methylomirabilota bacterium | reverse complement strand
GAGTCAATCCCAATCTTAGTTGAAATTGCGAAGCGACCTCCCTCATGGTGTTAGGCGGCACAGTGCTCCACCCCGGTCTCCTTCCGGTGAACCCCTGCCTGGAGCGTGCTCCGCAGGAGGGGGAGCGACCGGAACCCCTTGATGCGCCGCAAGCGGGGCTCGCTGTCCAGGAGGGCCGCCGCGAGCCAGCGCTGCTTCTGGTCCGAGGTGCGCCAGCGCGTGACCTTGTCGGTCCGCCGGCTGACGAGCGCGAGGAGCGACTCCAGGCAATTGGTCGTCTTCAGGCTTGTCCCCAGGGCGCCGAAGACGCCCAGGCGGTGGAGGGTCAGGGTTTCCTCGAACCCCTCGTCGAGGCTCTTCACAGCCGACGCGTTCAGGAGCCGGAGGTCCTGGCGGCACCGCAGCAGGGCCGCCTTCGCCTCCGCGTAGCTCGGGCGCTCGTAGGCCGCCTGGAGCTTGCGGCGCCAGGTCGCCTGCTCGCCCTTCGGGAGGTAGGCCACGACGTTCTCCCGCTTGTGCCACTGGCAGCGCTGGACGACGGCCTGGGCCCCGAAGACGGTCTGGAGGGCCTTGCGGAGGCCCTTGGCCCCATCGAGGACGCAGAGGAGGCCCTGGGCCATCTTGAGCCCCCGGTCGACCAGCTCGCGGAGGAAGGCCGCACACACCCGCTCGTTCTCCGTGGCGGTCTGGACGAAGCCGAGGAGCACCTTCTCGCCCGTGCACGTGATCCCCAGGGCGATGACCATCGCATCCTCGGCGAAGGTCTTCCCATCGAGGAGCAGGACCACGACGTCGTACCCCTCCAGGCGCCGCTCTTGGAGCGTCTGGAGCTTCTTGGCGCTGGCCCGGATGAACCGCCGGGAGACGGCGGAGGGACTCAGGCCGAAGGCGGCGGGGACGGCCTCGGCACAGGCGGCGTAGTCCCGGCAGCTGAGCCCGAGGAGCACCTTCCGGAACAGGCCCGCATCGGCCTGGCGGGGCTGCTGGAGCTGCTGGTACGGGGCCAGGGCGACCTCCTGGTTCCGGGCGCGATCCCGGACGCGGGGGACGGGGAGGGGGAGCTTCTGATCCAGGAGGTAGACCGAGCCCGGCTGCGCGCCCCAGCGGACGTGCCCGGGCCGCCGCCCGGTGCGGCTGTGGCGGAGCCCTGCGAGGCGGACGACCTCGGCTTCCAAGGCCTCCCCGACGGCCTGCAGGCCGAGCGGGATCAGGGCCTGGAGGAGGGCCACGGTCGTGTCCACCCGCTCGACCTCGGGATGCTCGACCAGGCCGCGGTGGCCCACGTCTTTCATCTTGCCCTGGCCTGTGATTCGGAATACTCTCTTCATGAAGCGGCTCCTTTCTGTGTGGGGTTGTGGGTTGCTGGCAACAACCGCCCCACCCTAGAGGAGTCGCTTCGCATTTTCAACTAAGGATGGCACACCTTC
>JAKEHP010000376.1 GCA_022614955.1 Candidatus Methylomirabilota bacterium | reverse complement strand
CCCTTGAGCTTCAGCGGGAGGACGAGCAGGAGGAAGGTCGTGGCCCCCGCCGCGCTCAAGGCCTCCAGGTTCGCCACCTCGAGAATGAAGATCCCCCGCTCCACCAGGAAATGGCAGTGGACGGGGAAATTCGGGGTGGGGACCCGCTCGAAGGCGAAGTTGTCGCTGCCGGCGAGCGCGATCCCCTGCTCCGAGAGCCAACGGGCCCCCTCCAGGGTGACGCCCGGGACGCCGGTCTCGTCGTAGTACTTGCGGGAAGGCCAGTGCCGGATCCAGCCGGTCCGGACCAACGCGGCGTCCCCGGGCCTGAGCGTCGCCTTCGCGCGGCGGGCGGCCGCTTCCAGCTCCTTCGGGCCGATCGCCGTGCTCTCCGGCAAGACCGGCACGCCCGCCTCCGCGGCCACGTCCAGGAGGACCGCCCTCCGGATCTGGGGGGCCACCTCCTCGATGCCCCGGGTACTCAGCCCGCCGGTCTTGGTCTGCACCGCGGCCGCTTCCAGCCCCCCGAAGAGCCGGCCGCCGCGCGAGAAGTGGCCCAGGGCATCCAGGTGGGTGCCGGTGTGGGTCCCGCAGAGGAAGAGGTCCAGCGAGGAGGAGACCCCCTCCGGCAGCAGGACATCGCCGTGGTTGCGGACGACCGAGAAGGCGTAGGGGATGTGCCGGGGGAGATGGGGCATCCCCGGGAAGTACTCGACGGCCAGGTCGAAGACCCGCCCCTCCGCCAGGACCGCCGCGAGCGTCGCCCCATCCATCTCATCCTCCGTGGAGCCGGCCCCTGCCCCAAGTTCATGGCGTACCAGTCGTAAGTTGCGTCTTGATGGTGTCCTGAATGGATCGTTCGGTTCGTCGGCTCCAGTCCGTTTTTTCGATCGAGGAAACTAGCCAACCGACTTTCTGCCACACGTCAACGCGAAAGGACTCACCCCACACGACGACTTGCACCTTGAGCTGGACCTCGCCTTTATGCTCAGGAAACCAGTTGGTTTCAATCACTCCCTTCTGTTCATCAATCTCAATCACCCATTCCTTCTTGTACGGACGTGACTCCCGGTATCTTTCTAAGCCGAGTTTGGCGGCTTTCAATACCCGGGCGTCGGGTTTCGGAAGCCCGCTCACAAACGCGTCACCAATGTCTGAATCAGCGCGCGCGGCTGTAGCCGAACACACCAGGAACAAGAAACCGAGCCACGTCAGTGAACGCATTTTATGCAACCTAACGCCGCGTTAAGCGGCCGCCGGCCGAAAGCGTTCGGTTCATGCGAGGCCTCTTCCCGGCGGTCCGCTTGAACGCATAGTTGGACAGCGGCGTCACGGCAGAGCGCCTTTCAGGTCATCCAGTTTCCGAAATCGAGCTTCACCTGCGGCGCTGGATCTTGAGCGGCGATTGACGGGAAATCGCTGGCCCGTCCCCACCACTGGTTGATTAGCAGTTTAGCCGACTCTCCGAAAGTAAGAAAGTAACCATCAGGAACGGACTGATCCTTGTTCACCGGCGAAAGGACAGCTACTGCGAGAAGTCCGAATATGACTCGGTCACTTAGGCGAACCTTGCCCCGCTCCACTTCCATGCGCGTGAGTCGCTTCGGTCCAGCTGCGTCTTGAATAAGCGCAAAGCCGTCTGGAAGTTCGTCCCCATGACCATGTGCGCACCGATGGATGCCGTAGATGACATCAGCTAGGTCAGGTTTCCCACCAGAGGCCTTAGGCCGTTGAACGGTCACCGGGAATCGTGTTTCAACCAAGTCGATTCCAGGCGCACCCATTGGGCCAAGAATTGCATAGTTCTCGCGCAAGACGCGTGTAAAGCGCTCGTTACTGCCAAGCGCGGGATAGAGCTTCTTTGCCGTGCCGTCTACGGCGTTGCAGGCATGAAGCATGGCTGACTCAAGCTCGCCATGCTCCCAGTCATCAATGGCCTTGCTTACTGAATTACCAACGTTCATCGCGACGCGCCCCTAAGCTGTCCAACAATGAGTAGGTGGTTTCAGCCTAGCGCCTCAAATGGGGCTGGCTGTCAGCGTAACATCCCCCGCGATGTAACTCCGCCGGGGATGCATTTTCGGGCGGTTACTGTGCGGTCCTCTGGGAAGGGGGCGTTATAAAGGGTTGGCCTACAACGAATCGAGCGGACTGCGGACGCCCAGCCCGCCACGGTCGAGCACGTGGCACCGCGCTCCACGGCTCGCCCCCCAAATGGGGGTGCAGAATTTACGGGACACTGCACTAACGGATCGGGATGACGGTGGCCACGAGGTGATTGCTGACGTCCTGGACGCCCGGGGCTCCCCGGGCCACCCGCTCCGCTGCCTCCCGCTCGCGCGCCGAGGCGACCGTCCCGGCCAGCGTCACCCGTCCCGCCTCCCCCCGCACGTCCACGTCCAGGCGGGTGGTCTCCGCCTGGGCCTTGAGCACCGCCCTCACCCTGGCCGCCAGGTGGAGGTCGGCCAGCATCCGGCGCGAGGCGTCTGTCGGGCGGAACTCCGGGCGCTCCAGGAGCCGGAGGACCTGGTCCGCCCCGGTCTCCAGGCTCACCCGCTCGGTGTTCACGGTCAGGTCATACTGGAGCGGATCCCGCCAGTCCACGCCGAAAAACTCCCTGGCCCGGGCCAGCACTCCCGCCTCGTAGGCCTGGATCATCTTCAGGGCCGGGCCGCGCGCGATGGCGTGCCGCTCCATCACCCGGCGGGCCCGGAGCTCGAGCGGCGCGCAGACCCGGACGGTGAGGACGTGGGAGACCGGCCGGAGGAGCAGGGTGGAAAACCGCCCCATGATGACCGCGCTTCCCTTCGCGGCGAAGTCGAAGACCTCGGCCGCGACGAAGATGAACTGCTTCCGGGACCCCTGCCCGAGACGTTCGAAGAACCCCGGCCGCTCCTCCACCGCCCGGACCAGCGCCTCCTCCGGGACCTCGAACTCCCGGGCGGCCTCCCGGATGATATCCTGCCGGACGAACTCGTAGCCCAGGCGTTTGGCCACTTCCATCGCGATGTAGGTCCCCAGGCTCCCCATCTCCTTCGTCATGGCGATGACCGTCATGCCCTGCCTCCCGGGCGACCGCCCTCCGGAGCGCCCTCCGGCCGACCCGCCCGGTCAGTCTAGGCGAGTCCCTCCTCCCCGACAAGGCGATTCTCACCGCGCACGCAGGGCAGCGGCCGAGCAGAGGGAAGCGGAGGAACGCCGGCCCTGTGATTTGCAGAGATGGGACAGGCGGGGGAACGGGGGCGGGGAGAGTGGCTCAGACTTCGGCGAGGAGTACGGCCAGGACAGCCAGCAGGATGAAGGCCACGGTTGCGGTCACGCCATCCAGGAACATCGGCACCCTCCACCTCTCTGGCTCTATAGATGCCTCAGGAAACCAAAGGGTGCGCCCGAAGGGGGCAGTCACGCGTTGCCGCCGGGAGAGGAGGATGGTAAGATGCCGGGACCCGGGAGGCGCGAGGCCCGCTCCTCCGCGGCAGAGGATGCCAATGGACACGAGGATGTTCATGGACAGTCTGGTGAGAATCCTCTATAGCGCCCCCCTCATCGTGGCCGTGGTTATTGTCCTGCTGGCGATTGTCCTCCCCCTGGTCGGACGGCGCCTCCGCCGCCGGCGTGCCGAGCCGTTGCTCCCGGATATCGGGGAGCCGGGTGCTCCCATGGCGGAAGAGATCCCGCTGCGGGTCCCGGAGCTCCTCTCCCCCGATATGGGGGGAGTCCTCTCCGCCATCGAGGTCCCACCGGCCGCCCCCGAGGCACGCGAGGCTCCCCCCCTCTTTCGGCCCCCCGGGCTTGAGCCTGCCCCGCGCCCTCTGGAGCTGAGGCAGGTCGTCCCGCCCCCCGAAGCCCCCCGCTGGCGGATGCGCCCGGAGGAGGTCCGCTCCCATACCTTCCGGCGGCGCCTGCGCGGCTACGACCCGCGGGAGGTGTACGAGTACCTGGTGGCGGTCTCGGACGAACTGGGGGCACTGCAGCGGCGGATCCTGGAGCTGCGGCAGGAAGGGCAGGGGCTCCAGGCGGAACTCGGCCGGTGGCGGGATCAGGCCGGACAGGTGCAGAACACGCTCGCCACGGCCCAGAAGCTGGCCGAGGAGATGATTGCCCAGGCACGGGAGGAGGCAGCGCGAGAGGTCGAGCGGATCGTTCGGGGCGCCTCGGAGCGGCTGACCCAGCTCCAGCAGGAGATGGGTCGCCTGGAGCAGGACCGGAGCCGGGTCCGAGAGGAGATCCGGCGCGACGCCCACGCCCTGGCCGCCGCCCTCCGGGACCTGGAGGCCGACTCCATCCTGCTGACGCGGGTCCGCGCGCCCCGGCCACCCGTTGGCGGGCCTCAGGCGCCTGCGGCCCCGTAGCGGCGGAGCAAGTCGGCGATCATCGCCTGGGTCTCGTCAATCTTCTCCTGGCGCAGCGGGGCCAGGTGCGGGCTCTCCGCCAGCTTCAGCTCGATGTTCTCCAGGATGGCCTGCTCGACCTCCCCGAGGAACTCCGCGATCTCCTGCGGGCTGGCCGCGCCGTACCGCCCACTCCGCGCCGCCGCGCAGAAGTCCTCCAGACCCATCGGGTCTTCCATCTGGAGGTCCCAGAAGATCCGCGCCAGCCGATTCATCCCGCCTCCCGGTGTCCTTCTGACAGCTCACGTTCGCCAACCCTGTCCCGTTCCGAGCTCGGGTAGTATGACAATATCAGAGATGATTCCCCCCACAAACCGCTTTCGCGCTCGGCAGACTCCCCTGAAGCTAGCCCCGCCGCCGGCCCTCTCGCCAGGGTCGGCATCCCCCGCTCCCTTTCACGTTCGCTGACCCCCGGGAAAGCGGAGGGGCTATACATGGAGCGGGGTGATGTGCAAAATAGGGATCAACAACCGGTGGCGCCGCGGGGCACGTCGGCCCAGCAAGGGAGCCTTTTCGTGGCGAAGTGTGACAAGCAACGGCAACATGGATGGCGGGCGGAGCGGAGCAAATCCTGATGGCCACCAGGGTCCTCATCGTCGATGATGAGAAGGATATCGTAGAGTTGGTGCGCTACCACCTAGAGAAAGAGGGCTTCCAGTGCCTGCAAGCCGCCGATGGGGGCACCGCCCTTCGCCTCACCCGGCAGCATCGTCCTGATCTCCTCATTCTCGACCTCATGCTTCCCGGCCTCGATGGCCTGGAGGTGTGTCGGCTTCTCCGCCAGGATCCCGCCACCGCGCGTCTCCCGATCCTCATGCTCACGGCGAAGGCTGAGGAGGTGGACCGGGTGGTGGGGCTTGAAGTCGGGGCGGACGACTATGTGGTGAAGCCGTTCAGTCCCCGCGAACTTGTCGCGCGAGTCAAGGCCATCCTCCGCCGGGGCCACGAGCCGGCCGGCCCCCCGGTGAAGCGGATCCGCGACCTGGAGGTCAATGAGGCGAGCCACCAGGTCACGCTCAAGGGGAAGCCGGTCGAGCTGACTGCCAAGGAGTTCGGCCTCCTCTGCGCGCTCATCCGGGCGAACGGCCGGGTCCTGAACCGGGAGCAGCTCCTCGAGGGGGTGTGGGGGTACGCCGATGCCGCGGAGATCGAGTCCCGGACCGTGGACGTCCACGTCCGCCGGGTCCGGGAAAAGCTGGGGCCGGAGGCTCGGCGGATCGTCACGGTCAAGGGCGTGGGCTACCGGTTCGACATGGGGGAGTGACCGTGCCTCCAGGGAAAGCGTCGCGCGGCCGCCTCGCGGTCCGGCTCACCCTGATGCTGCTGGCGGTCACCGCAGCCGGCACGGCGGTGATGGGAGTCTTCGTCACGCGGGTGCTCGAGCGGTACTGGGTGGAGCACCTGAAGTCGGGACTGGTGCGGGAAGCCCGCAT
>JAKEHP010000375.1 GCA_022614955.1 Candidatus Methylomirabilota bacterium | reverse complement strand
GGGCCCACGGATCCCCGCCGCACCGGGCCCGCCGGCCCCGGCCACCGTGTCCTCTCGGGGTTCCCTTCCTGCAGCCCGTGCTTCTCCCGTACCTGCAGGAACCCGGACCACCTCTGCTGTCTCACGGCCGTCGGGCCGGAGGCGATCCTTGCTGCAGCGCACGACATCCTGGCGCGGCGTGAGGAGCCGCGCGTGCCGGTTGCGGCGGGGCCGGGGCAGCCATGAGGGAGACGGGCAAGGTTGCCGCCATCGGCGCTGACCTGGGCGGGACCAACATCCGGCTCGCCCTGGTGGACTCGGAGGGAAGGCTCTCGGAGCCCTACCGCTACCCCACACCCCCGCGGGGGGAAGCCGCGGCCATCCTCGAGACGCTGGCGCAGGGCATCCGGGTCCTGCAGCACCAGGCCCGCGCGCACGGCATCCGCCTCGTGGGATGCGGGCTCGGCGTCGCGGGCCTCCTGGACGGGCGGGCCGGTCTCGTGTACACCGCACCCAACGTGCCCGGATTCCAGAACCTCTCCCTGAAGAAACTGCTGGAAGAAAAGGTCGAGGTGACCGTCACCCTGGAGAACGACGCCAACGCCGCCGCCTTCGCCGAGTACTGGCTGGGGGCCGGCCGGGGCGTCAGCTCGCTCGTCTGCCTGACCCTCGGGACCGGGATCGGGAGCGGCATCATCCTGGAGGGGAAGCTGCTGCGCGGGGCCAGCGGGGCGGCCGGGGAGGCGGGACACATGGTGGTGGAGGCCGACGGCGAGCGCTGCGGTTGTGGAGCGCGGGGGTGCCTCGAGGCCTATTCCTCCGCCACCGCCATCCTGCGGGACGCCCGAGCCGCCCTGGCCCGGGGGGAGGTGACCTCCCTGCGGGAGCCGTTCCGGGCGCGGCCCGAGGCCCTTACGGCCAAGGATGTCACCGATGCGGCCCGGGCCGGCGATCCAGTGGCGAGGGGCATCCTCGGGCGGGCCGCGCGCTACCTGGGGGTGGGGCTCGCGAGCCTCGTCCACCTCCTGAGCCCGGACCTCATCACCCTGGCCGGGGGGCTCACGGCTGCGGGGGACCTGCTGCTCCCGCCGGCCCTGGCGGAACTCACGGGGCGGGCCTTCCCGGTCCTCCTCCGCCGGACCCGGGTCGAGCTGTCGGCCCTGGCGGAGACCGCCGGGATGCTGGGGGCCGCGGGGCTCGTCCTCGCGGATGCCGGACATCTCTGGGTGCATGCGCGCTGATGGCGGACCACATCGCCTGGTGAGATGGCCACGGACCTGAAGCTGATCCGCAACTTCTGCATCATCGCCCACATTGACCACGGGAAGTCTACCCTGGCCGATCGGCTCCTGGAGTACACGGGGACCCTGTCGGCCCGGCAGATGGGCGACCAGGTCCTGGACCAGATGGACCTGGAGCGGGAGCGGGGGATTACCATCAAGGCCAAGGCGGTCCGCCTCCGCTACCGGGCGAAGGAGGGGACGGAGTACCTGCTCAACCTTATTGACACCCCGGGCCACGTGGACTTCACCTACGAGGTCTCCCGGAGCCTGGCGGCCTGCGAGGGGGCGCTCCTGGTCGTGGACGCCGCCCAGGGGGTCGAGGCCCAGACGCTCGCCAACGTGCACCTGGCCCGGCAGCAGCAGCTCACCCTCGTCCCGGTCATCAACAAGATTGACCTCCCCGCCGCCGACGTCGCCCGGACGAAGCGGCAGGTCGAGGACATCCTCCTCCTGGAGGCGGCCGACGCCGTCCTCACCTCGGCCAAGGAGGGGATCGGGACCCAGGAGGTCCTGGAGGCGATCGTCCACCGCATCCCGCCCCCCACGGGCTCCCCCGACGCCCCCCTCAAGGCCCTGATCTTCGACTCCTGGTTCGACTCCTACCAGGGGGTCATCGTGTACGTCCGCCTCTACGACGGGGCCGTCCGACCCGGCACACGGGTCCACCTGATGGGGACGGGCGGGACCCACGAGGTCAGCCAGGTGGGCACCTTCGCGCCCGAGATGCGCCCGGCGCCCGAGCTGACGGCGGGGGAGGTGGGCTACGTCATCGCCGGCATAAAAGAGGTCCGCCAGAGCAAGGTGGGGGACACCCTCACGGAGGCGGCCCGCCCGACGGCCCGGCCGTTACCCGGCTTCCGGGAGGTCCGCCCCATGGTGTTCGCCGGCCTGTACCCGGTGGAGCCCCACGAGTACCTGCCCCTGAAGGACGCGCTGGAGAAGCTGCGCCTGAACGACTCCTCCTTCACCTTCGAACCGGAGACCTCGGTGGCGCTCGGCTTCGGCTTCCGCTGCGGGTTTTTGGGGCTGCTGCACATGGAGATCATCCAGGAGCGCCTCGAGCGGGAGTTTTCCCTGAGCCTCCTCACCACGGCCCCGACGGTGGTCTATCGCGTGACCGAGACCGACGGCTCCATCCTGGAGGTGGAGAACCCGGCCAAGCTGCCGCCTCCCCAGCGCATCGCGAAGGTCGAGGAGCCCTACATCCGGGCTTCCATCCTGGCCCCGACCGAGTACGTGGGGGCGCTCCTGGGCCTGTGCCAGGAGAAGCGGGGGGCCCAGGTGGGGCTGGAGTACCTGGAGGAGACGCGGGTCCTGATCACCTACGACATCCCGCTGAACGAGATCGTCCTGGACTTCTACGACCGGCTGAAATCGGCCACCAAGGGGTACGCCTCCCTGGACTACGAGCCCATTGACTACCGGGCTGACCGGCTGGTGAAGCTGGACATCCTGGTGAACGGCGAGCCGGTGGACGCTCTCTCCCTCATTCTCCACCGCGACCACGCCTACGCCCGGGGGAAGGCCCTGGTCGAGAAGATGAAGGAATTGATCCCCCGGCAGCTCTTCGAGGTGGTGATCCAGGCGGCGGTGGGCGGGAAGATCATCGCCCGGGAGAGCGTCCGGCCGCTCCGGAAGCATGTGACGGCCAAGTGCTACGGCGGGGACATCACCCGGAAGCGGAAGCTGCTGGAGAAGCAGAAGGAAGGCAAGAAGCGGATGAAGCAGGTAGGGCGGGTGGAGATCCCGCAGGAGGCCTTCATGGCCATCTTACGGATCAGGGGCTAGGCGGGGGCGGGAGGGCGCGGCGGCCCGGAGGAGTTCGGCGGGCGGCGGGGACGGAGGCTGATGGACGAGCAGCAGCAGGCGGCGGAACGGCAGGGCAGCGTGGCGGAGGTCCGCATCGAGCGCCGGAAGTCGGTGGCGCGGGAGTGGGGCGAGGCCATCCTGGTGGCGGTGGTCCTGGCCCTCGTCATCCGGACCTTCGTGGTCCAGGCTTTCAAGATCCCCTCGGGATCCATGCTGGAGACCCTCCAGATCGGGGATCACCTCCTGGTCAACAAGATGACCCGGGGGACCATCGTGGAGATCCCCCTGACCCGGATCACCCTCTTCCAGGTTCCGCACCTCCGGGAGCCGCAGCGGGGGGAGATCCTGGTTTTTCAGTTCCCGCGCGACCTGAGCCGGGACTTCATCAAGCGGGTGATCGGACTGCCGGGGGAGGTGGTGGCCGTCCGGGACAAGCGGGTCTACATCAACGGGGGGCTGCTCGAGGAGCCCTACGTCATCTACCGGGCCGGCCCTCCCGCCGCCAGGACGGCGGCGGCCACGATCCGGATGGCCGCCGACCCCGTCCCGGCCTGCAGCACCCGGGAGGGGGGGTACCTGCGGGAGCGGGACGACTACGGGCCCTGCCGGGTCGCGGAGGGGCACCTCTTCATGATGGGGGACAACCGGGACCAGAGCGAGGACAGCCGGACCTGGGGTTCCCTCCCCATGGAACTCATCCGGGGGAAGGCCTTTATCATTTACTGGTCCTGGGACCGGGAGCGGTTCCTGCCCCGCTGGGACCGGATGGGGAGGCTGGTGCGGTGAGCCGGCCCCTGTCGTGGTCATGAGACCCCTGGCGCTGTATCTGCACATTCCCTACTGTCTCTCCCGCTGCCACTACTGCGACTTCAACACCTACGTTCTGGACGGGCCGCAGTCCCGGGAGTATGTCCGAGCGCTTGCCGCCGAGATCCGCCACCAGGGTGCGGCGCTCGACGCGGAGCAGCGGCGGGTCGAGACCATCTTCTTCGGCGGGGGAACCCCGTCCCTCCTGCCGGCCGAGGACCTCTGCGCCCTCCTCGAGGCTTGCCGCGGCGCGTTCCGTGTCGCCCCGGAGGCGGAGATCACGCTGGAGGCCAACCCCGAGACGGTGATGCCCGAGGCCTTCGTCGCCCTCCGCCGGGGCGGGTTCAACCGGGTGAGCCTGGGGGTCCAGGCCCTGCACGCAGGGCTCCTCCAGGTTCTGGGCCGCCCCCATACCCCCGCGCGGGCCACCGAGGCCTTCGGCGCCGTCCGGGCCGCGGGCTTTGCCAATGTGAACCTGGACGTGATGTTCGGCCTGCCGGGCCAGGCGCTCCGGGACTGGCGCCGGACCCTGGAGGGGGTGGTATCCCTTGCCCCGGAGCACCTCTCCACCTATGGGCTCACGATCGAGGAGGGGACCCTCTTCGGCCGCCTGCACCGCCGGGGTGCCCTCCGGCTTCCAGCAGAAGACGCGCACCTGACCATGTACCGGGAGGCTCTCCGGTACCTCCCGGCAGCCGGTTACCGCCGCTATGAGATTTCCAGCTTCGCTCGACCGGGCTTCGCGTGTCGCCACAACCTCACGTACTGGCGCCAGGGGGAGTACCTGGGGCTCGGGGCCGGAGCCCACGGCTACCTCGGGGGGGTCCGCTCTATGAACCAGCGCCTCCCCGCTGCCTACATCAGTGCCGTGACGCGCCGGGGCAGCGCGGTTGTCGAGCGGGAAAACCCCTCGCCGGTTGCGCAGGTGGAAGAGGCACTCATGCTGGGCCTCCGCTTGGCCGACGGCTTGCACCTCGCCGCCGTTGCGGCGCGGTTCGGCCTTCCCGATCCCCCGATTGATCCGGCGGTACTGGCGCGCCTCACGGGGATGGGGCTCATCGAGGCGGGGGACGGCCTGCTCCGGCTCACAGAGGCGGGCCTGGCCGTCTCGGATACTGTTATCACGGAGTTAGCCGCTTCCCTCGTGCTCCAGCCGGGGATTTGCGCTTGACAATGGGGGCTAACTTCTCTATGTTTTTGGCCACATTAGCACTCTTTTCCGGAGAGTGCTAAGCTGGCGAGAGCCGAGACCATGGTGCAGGAACAGGATTCCCTGACACAGCGGCAAAAGGCGGTCCTGAGGGCCGTCATCCACGACTACATCGACTGGGCAGAGCCGGTCGGCTCCCGCAGCGTCTCCCGCCGGTACGCCTTCCACCTCGGCCCGGCCAGCATCCGGAACATCATGGCGGACCTGGAGGAGCTCGGCTACCTCGCCCAGCCCCACACGTCGGCCGGCCGGGTTCCCACCGACAGGGGCTACCGGTTCTACGTGGACGCCCTGATGGACCCCACCCGCCTCACGCCCGAGGAGGAGGGGCTCATCGAGCGTCGCTTCACCCCGGCTCGAGGCCAGGTGGAGGGACTCATGCGGGCGACCAGCCAGGTCCTGGGGACCCTCTCCCGCTGCGCGGGAATCGTCCTCGCCCCCCGCCTCGACCAGCTCCAGGTCAAGCGCCTGGAGTTCGTCGGCCTGGCGGCCGACCGGATCCTGCTCATCCTGATCTCCACCTCGGGGGTCGTCCACCACAAGGCGGTCACGCTCGACGAGGTGCTCTCCCAGGAGGAGCTGAATCGGATTGCCCGGTACCTGAACGAGCTGCTCCAGGGCCTGACGCTCCGGGAGGTCCGGCAGGTCCTGGTGGCGAAGATGGCCGAGGAGAAGGCCCAGTATGACCAGCTCCTTCGCCGGGCGCTCCTCCTGTGGCGCAAGACCGTGGAGGGGGAGCAACTTACGGAGGTCTATATCGGCGGGGCCACCCAGATGATGGAGCAGCCGGAGTTCGCCGATACCGAGAAAATGCGGGCAATCTTCGCCGCCTTCGAGGAGAAGTCCCACCTGGTGAAGATCCTGGACCGCTGTCTGGAGGATGCGGGCCTTACCGTGACCATCGGGCGGGAGCTGGGGGAGGTGGCGCTCCAGGAGTTCAGCGTGGTGGCCTCCCCCTACTTCCGGGGGAGCGCGCCGCTCGGCGCCCTGGCGGTGGTTGGCCCGACCCGGATGCCCTACGATAAGGTGGTCCCCCTGGTGGACTACACCGCCCGCCTGGTGAGCCGTCTGCTGACGGACGAAGCCTCCTAGGGTGGGGGCCCCGCGGCACGCTGGCGGGGCCCCTCCCATTTGTGCTATCGCGAGGGAGAATGGGAATACCGCAGCCAGAGTCGCTTGAGGGCGGAGCCAGCAGGCCGGAAGCCTCCCAAGCCGCCGGCCCCGAGGGGGGGCCGGACTCCCGGGAGCAGGAGGTCGCCCGCCTCACCGACCGGCTCCTGCGCGTGGTGGCGGAGTTCGACAACTACAAGAAGCGGGTGGCCCGCGACCGGGCCGAGCTCACCCGGACCGCCAACGAGGAGTTGCTCCTGGAGCTCCTGCCCGTCCTGGACAACCTGGAGCGGGCGCTTGCCGCCGCGCGGAAGACCGACAGCACCGAGGCGCTGGCGGAGGGGGTGGACCTGGTGCTCCGCCTCTTTCAGGCCGTGCTGGAGCGGGCCGGGGTCAAACCCATTGGCAGCGTCGGCCAGCCCTTCGATCCGAACGTCCACCAGGCCGTGGCGGCCGTGGAGTCCCCCGAGGCAGCGGACCAGACGGTGGTGGAGGAGGTCCAGCGGGGCTACTGGCTCCACACGAAGGTCCTGCGCCCCGCCATGGTGAAGGTGGCCAGGGCCGCGGCGAGAGCCGGCACCGGCCGCGAGGACCGGAGCCCGTGAGCAAGCGGGACTACTACGAGATCCTGGGGGTTGACCGGGACGCCGCCCCGGAGCAGGTCAAGAAGGCCTACCGGAAGCTCGCCCACCAGTACCACCCCGACAAGAACCCCGGTGACAAGGAGGCCGTGGAGCGCTTCAAGGAGCTCTCGGAGGCCTACGACACCCTGAGCCAGCCCGACAAGCGGGCGGCCTACGACCGCTTCGGCCACGCCGGGGTCGGCCGGGCCGCAGAGGGGTTCGCGGACTTCGGCGACGTCGGGTTCGGGGGTCTCTTCGACGACATCTTCGAGGGCTTCTTCGGAACAGCCGGGCGCCGCCGGGGCGCCGGGCAGCGCGGGGCCGATCTCCGGTACAACCTCACCATCACGCTGGAGGAGGCGGCGCGGGGCCTCGAGAAGGACGTGCGCATCCCTCGCCTGGACGTCTGCGCCGTCTGCGGCGGGACCGGGGCGAAGCCCGGGACCCGGCCGAAGACTTGCGGGACCTGCCGGGGGACGGGCCAGATCCGGTTCTCCCGAGGCTTCCTGAGCGTCAGCCAGCCGTGCCAGCAGTGCCGCGGCGAGGGGACCGTCCTGGAGGACCCGTGCCGCAGCTGCCACGGGCAGGGGCGGGCGAAGGTGGAGCGAAGCCTCTCCGTGAAGATCCCGGCCGGGGTAGAGACCGGCACCCGCCTGCGGGTCAGCGGGGAGGGGGAAGCCGGCTTCCGCGGGGGGGGCCGCGGGGACCTGTACGTGGTCCTCCAGGTGGCGGAGCATCCCCTCTTTGTCCGGGACGGGGATGACCTCCTCTGCGAGGTTCCCATCTCTTTTGCCCAGGCCGCCCTTGGGGCCGAGCTGAAGATCCCTACCCTCACCAGCTCCACCAAGCTCAAAGTTCCTCCCGGGACCCAGTCCGGGGCCGAATTCCGCCTCCGGGGCCAGGGGATGCCCAGCCTGCGCAGATACGGGGTGGGGGATCTCCGGGTCCGGGTGCTGGTGGAGGTCCCCACCCGCCTCACCACTCGCCAACGGCAGCTCCTGGAGGAGTTCGCCGCGCTGGAGAACGGCGACGGCACCCCCCTGAGCAACCAGTTCCTGGAGAAGGTCCGCGAGCTCCTGGGGCGATGAGCCCCGTCCCGCCGTGACCCCCGCCACCCGTCGTTCCTGGCTCGAGGTGACGCTCACCCTCCCGGTACCCTGGGCCGAGGCCGCCGGCAACGCCCTCCTGGAGTGGGGGGCCCCCGGGCTCATCGAGGAGAAGGCCAGGAAGGGAATTCGCCTCACGGCCCACCTGTCGGATCCTCCGCGGGGGTTCGGGAGGGAGCTCCGCGCGTACCTCGCGGCTTTGGGCAAAGCAAACGGCGTCCCGGGGCCCTTCACGGTGTGCCTGGCCCGGCGGACCGATCCGGGCTGGGCCAGGAAGTGGCGGTCCTTCCACCGGCCCCTCCGGTTCGGCCGGTTGGTTGTGTCCCCCTCCTGGCGAAAGGTTTCGCTGGCGCCGGGGGAGGTGCTCGTTCGGCTGGACCCCGGGATGGCCTTCGGGACCGGGCAGCACCCAACCACGGCCTCCTGCCTCCGTGCGCTGACCGCCTGGATCAGGCCCGACCTCCCTGTTCTCGACCTGGGGACCGGCTCGGGGCTGCTGGCCCTCGCCGCAGCGAAGCTGGGTGCCCGGCCGGTCCTCGCCCTGGACACCGACCCCGAGGCCTGCACCGCCGCCGCCGCGAACTGCCGGCGAAACCGTCTCGCGGCCACCGTCCGGGTCTGCTGTGGCTCCCTCGACGCGCTGACGCCGCGCGGCACCTTTCCCGTCATCCTCGCCAACCTGACAGCGGCGGCGCACCTGTCCCTCCTGCCGGCCGTGGCGACCCACCTCGCCCCAGGCGGCCGCGCGGCCCTCGCGGGCATCCTGGAGGAGCAGGCTTGTGAGGTCCGGCGCGCCGTACGGGCGGCGGGCCTCGCCGTCGCCGGGAGGCGCCGGGCGGGCGAGTGGATCACGCTGCACGTGGTGCGGTCCTCCTGAGGGGGCCGGATGCCCCATCGCTTCGCCGTGGCGGCCGGGCAGACGTATCACCTTCCTCGCCGCCCTGTCCCCGGAGGTCGTGCGGCTCGCCCTCTGGGAAGGAGAGGGGGGTTGCTCCTCGCGGGCGATCTGGGCTGAGGCGGCCCGCCGCAGCCTTGATTTTTGGGGGGGCCTGTGTGACCATGGGCCCGCCGCGGGGCCGCCCGTCGGTCTCGCGGAACGGCATGGATGGAGCGCGCCTGCTCATCGTGGACGACGAGGAGAACCTCCGGACCTCCCTCTGCCAGGCCTTCGGGATGGAGGGGTACGAGGTGACGGGGGCGGCCGACGCCCAGGAGGCCCTCACCCTCATCCAGGGGGCCAACTTCGACGTCGTTCTCAGCGACCTCATGATGCCCGGGATTGACGGCCTGTCCCTCCTGGACAAGGCCCGGGTCCTGATGCCAGAGGCCGTCATTATCCTTATGACGGGCCAGGCCACGGTGGAATCGGCCATCCGCGCCCTGAAGGGGGGAGCCTACGACTACATCCTGAAGCCCTTCAAGCTGGAGGAGATCTTCCACGTGGTGGGCCGGGCCCGGGAGCAGCAGCGCCTCCGCCGCGAGAACCTGGCCCTGTCCGAGATCAACCGTCGCCTCACGGAGATTGACCAGATCAAGTCGGACCTCCTCTCGGCGATCACCCACGAGTTCCGGACCCCCCTCACCATCATCTACGGCTGGATGGACCTTCTGCTTTCGGGGCAGTTCGGGACGCTCTCCGGGGGCGCCCGGGAAAGCGTGGAGGCCATCGGGCACTCGGCCCGCCGCCTGGGGCGCCTCATCGCCAACCTCCTGGCCTACGTCGAGTTCGAGCGGCGGGGGGCCGCGTTCCAGGACCAGGTGGTGGACCTGGGGGAGATCCTGCACGCCGTGGCGGCCCAGCTCTCGAGCGAGTATGCGGAGAAACGGGTCCGGGTCGAGTTCCTCCGGGAGGTTCGGGGGGCATCGCTCCGGGCGGATCCCGAGAAGCTTGCCATCCTCTTCAGCAACCTGGTGGAGAACGCCATCAAGTTCAACCTGGCCGGGGAGCGGGTCCTGGTGGAGGCCACGGCGGCGGACGGGGCGGCCACGGTGACCATCACCAACACCCACGGCCGGATCCCCCAGGAGCGTCTCACCCGCCTCTTCGAGCCCTTCACCCAGGGGGACATGACCCTCACGCGGGCGGCGGGGGGGCTGGGGTTGGGCCTGTCGGTGGCCCGGGCCATCGTGGAGGCCCACCGCGGGAGCATCGCCTTCCGCCAGGCCGAGCCCCAGGGGACCAGCGTGACCGTCACCCTCCCTCTCGCCGGTCCCGCGGAGGGGCGGGAGGGGGTGTGAGCGGGCGGCCCCGCCTCTTCCTCGTGGACGGCTCCTCCTACGTCTTCCGCGCCTATTACGCTCTCCCGCCCCTCACCGGCCCCGGCGGCCACCCCACCCACGCCACCTACGGCTTCACCGCGATGCTCCTCAGGCTCCTGCGAGAGCAGGCGCGGGAGTACGCGGGAGTCGTCTTCGACACCGAGGGGCCGACCGAGCGGCACCGGGCCTTCGAGGCCTACAAGGCCCAGCGCCCCCCCATGCCCGAGGCGCTGGCGGTCCAGCTCCCGGACATCCGCCAGGTCGTGACGGGGTTCCGGCTCCCGCTGCTGGCGGAATCGGGGCAGGAGGCGGATGACCTGCTGGGGAGCCTTGCGGTCCAGGCCGCGGACGCCGGCTTCGACGTCGTCCTGGTCACGGGGGACAAGGACATGTGCCAGGTGGTCGGTGCCCACGTTCGCCTCTACGACAGCATGCGCGACCGCTGGACGTCAGAGGCGGAGGTCCGGGAGCGGTTCGGGGTCCCCCCGGCTGCCGTCCCGGAGGTGATGGGCCTGATGGGAGACAGCGTGGACAACATCCCGGGAGTCCCGGGGGTGGGGGAGAAGACGGCGAAGCAGCTCATCGCCGAGTTCGGCTCCATCGAGAACCTTCTCAGCCATCTGGAGGGGGTGAAGCGGCCGCGCCTGCGGGAGGCGCTGGCGGCGCACGCGGAGCAGGCCCGCCTGAGCCGGGCCCTCGCCACGATCCGGACGGACCTGCCGATCCCCTTCACTCCCGAGGCCTTCCGCCGCCAGCCGCCCGACCTGGCGGGCCTGGGGGACCTCTTCCGAGCCCTGGGGTTCACCCGGCTGCTCGAGGCCATCTCCCAGGGTGAGTTCCCGGGCCTGCCTGCGGGGGCGGCACTGTGAAGCTCGGGGCATTGAGCCTGTACGAGAACGCCCTGCTCTTCGGCCACGACGCGACGCCCCACCTGGTGGCCTTTGAGCGGAGCGGCGACAGCGAAATCTGCTGCTATGCCCGGGAGGGGAGGCGCCTCCTCACCCGCCGGATCCCCTTCCACCCGTTCCTCCTCCTGGCCAGCACCGACCTGCTGAAGGGCTATGGCGGAGCCGTGGAGGTGGAGACGCTCGCGGGGGAGGCCCCCCTCCGCTACCTGGGCCGCGTCCCCGGATGGGGAGACCTGCTGAAGCTCCGGGCCCATGTCCAGAAGCTCTCGGGGAAGACCGCCGCCGCCCCGGATGCCCCTTACCGGTTCTTCGGCGACCCCGTCCACCAGCACCTGCTCCTCTCGGGCCAGACCCACTTCCTCGGGCACGCCTTCGAAGACCTGAAGCGGCTGCAGCTCGACATCGAGACCTACTGCGCCCCCGGGTTCGAGTTCCCCAACGCCGAGCGGGAAACGGACCGGATCACCGCCATCGCGCTCCGCGACAGCACCGGCTGGGAGCGGGTCCTGTCGGGGCGGGAGCTGGACGAGGCGACCATGCTCCAGGAGCTCACCCGGGAGATCCAGGCGCGCGACCCGGATGTCCTGGAGGGGCACAACCTGTTCCGCTTCGACCTCCCCTATCTCACGGCCCGGGCGGGGCGCCACGGCCTCCCGCTCCGGTGGGGACGGGACGGGAGCGCGCTCACCGGGCACCCCTCGCGGCTCCAGGTGGCGGAGCGGACCATCACCTACACCAAGTACGAGATCGTCGGCCGGCACATCGTGGACACCTGGATGCTGGCCAACTTCTACGACGTGGCGGCCCGGGAGCTGGAGGGGTACGGGCTGAAGGAGGTGGCCCGGCACTTCGGCCTGAGTCCGCCCGACCGGGTCACGATCCCGGCCCACCGGGCCTCCTGGTACTTCGACCACGACCCGGAGACGCTCTGCCGGTATGCCCTGGACGACGTTCGGGAGACGGGCGCGCTAGCCGCGCTCCTCAGCCGGTCCTACTTCGTCCAGGCCCAGATCTTTCCCTACGGCTACCAGAACGTCATCCTGCGGGGGACGGCCACCAAGATTGACGCGCTCCTGATCCGGGAGTACCTGCGGCAGCGCCGGGCCATCCCGGCCCCCGGTCCCGCCCAGCCCTTCGCGGGTGGGTACACGGCCGTCAAGTATGTCGGGGTGGCGCGCTCCGTCCTGCACTGCGACGTGGCCTCCCTCTACCCCTCCCTGATGCTGAAGGACGGCCTCTTCCCCCGGAGCGACACCCAGGGGGTCTTCCCGGTGCTCCTGAAGGACCTGCGGGACTTCCGGCTCCAGGCCAAGGCGGCCGCCCGGGCCGCGCCCACGGAGCTGGAGCGGCAGGGCACCGAGGCCCTCCAGGCCACCTTCAAGGTCCTGATCAACTCCTTCTACGGGTATCTGGGCTTCCAGATGGGCCACTTCAACGACTTCGAACAGGCCCGGCGCGTGGCGGCGGCGGGGCGGGACCTCATCCGGCAGGTGGTGGCCTGGCTCGAGGATCGGGGCTGCCAGGTGATCGAGGTGGACACGGACGGCCTCTACTTCATGCCCCCTCCCACCGTCCGGGAGCCCGGGGCCGAGGCGGCCCTGGTGGAGGAGCTCACCCGAACACTCCCGGCGGGGATCACCCTGGAGTTCGACGGCCGCTACCCGGCCATGTTTTCTTATAAAATGAAAAACTACGCCCTGCTGGATGCGGCGGGGCGCCTCATCATCCGGGGCTCCGGTCTCCGGTCCCGAGGCCTGGAGCTGTTCCAGCGGCGCTGGATGGAGGAGATGTTCCGGCTGGCCCTGGAGGGAGAGCGGGGGAAGATCCCGGCCCTGCTGGACCGGTACCGGGCCGCCTTCCGGAGCCACGAGTTCGACGTCGAGATGTTCATGAAGACCGAGACCCTCCAGGAGTCCCTGGAGAGCTACCGGGAGAAGGTCCGGCAGAAGAAGCGCAACCCCGCGGCCGCCTACGAGCTGGCCCTGAAGGCCGAGCGCCCCTACCAGCCGGGGGATCAAATTTCGCATTACGTGACCGGGCGCGGCCGGAAGGTGAAGGTCCACGAGCACGGGAAGCTGGCGGCGGAATGGGACCCGGCCCATCCGGACGAGAACGTGGAGTACTACATCGGGAAGCTGGAGGAGCTGCACGCGAAGTTCCTCCCCCTCCTGGAGGGGGGCGGGCCGGTGGCAGAGGAGGGGAAAGAGGCGGAGGGGGAGGCCTGAGACATGCTGGTGGTGGGCCTCACCGGGGGCATCGCCACCGGGAAGAGTACCGCAGCCCGAATGCTCGAGGAGCGGGGGGCGGCGGTGTTGGATGCAGATGCCCTGGTCCACGAATTGCAAGCTCCCGGGACCGAGGTCCACCGCGCCATCCTTGCCGCCTTCGGTCCAGAAATCCTGGCTCCCGACGGGACACTGGACCGGGAGAAACTCGGCGCCCGGGTCTTCGCCGATCCGGCGGCCCGGCGGGCTCTCGAGGCGATCGTCCACCCAGCGGTCATGGCTGAGATCGCGCGCCGCGTGGAAGCCCTGAGGCGGGCGGGGCGGACCCGCCTCTGTGTCCTCGAGGCGGCCCTCCTGGTGGAGGGGGGACGCCGCGGGATCGTGGACCGAGTGGTGGTGATCACGAGCTCCGAGGCAGAACAGGTGGCCCGCCTGAGGGCGAAGGCAGGCCTCAGTGAGGAGGAAGCCTGGCAGCGGGTCCGGGCCCAGCTCCCCTCCGCGGTCAAGGCCCGCCGCGCTGACCACGTCCTGGTGAACGATGGCGACCTGGCGAGCCTGGCCCGCCAGGTGGCCGAACTGGCCGACGCCCTCCTCCGGGAGGCCACGGCGGGGCAAAAAACCCCTTGACACGGTGGGAGACCATTTCTATACTGCGAGCGGAATTGAACCGCTCAAGCCTGTCACCCCAGCAGACATCCCGGAAGGTAGCCACCCCAGTACCCCCAGCGACCTTCGCCACGACTGTCGGACTGCACGCCCCGGTGAGGGCTTGGCCGCTGAACGCGCGCGATGTCGAGAAACCCCGCGCCTGTGAGCCGTGGACGGCGATTCCCTTCCCGCATCGTCTGAACAGTGTCTCCGCCCCGCCCCGGGTGCCGGTCGCGGCGCCGGGGGCGGCCGGCGCCCCCCGCCCCTGACGGGGCCCCACAGCCCAGAGGAAAGTTGCGCATGACCCCAGAACGCGAAGAAGCCGTCAAGGACGCGCCGCGCGCCGAGTTGATGAACATCGCCGACCTGAAGGACAAGAACATCTCGGAGTTGAGCGCCCTCGCTCGCCAGTTCGGGGTGGTGGGGGCCAGCGGTCTCCGGAAGCAGGAGCTCATCTTCAAGATCCTGGAGGCCCAGACCGAGAAGAACGGCCTCATCTTCGCCGAGGGGGTCCTGGAGATTCTCCCGGACGGCTTCGGGTTCCTCCGCTCCCCGGACTACAACTACCTCCCGGGCCCGGATGACATCTACGTCTCCCCCTCCCAGATCCGCCG
>JAKEHP010000374.1 GCA_022614955.1 Candidatus Methylomirabilota bacterium | reverse complement strand
GCGGCGGGGATCGCCGGTATAGAGCCCGTCGACGTCGGTCAGGAGCACGAGGAGGTTGGCGTCGATGAGGTGCGCGACCACTGCGGCCAGATTGTCGTTGTCCCCCACCTTGATCTCGTCCACCGCCACCGTGTCGTTCTCATTGATGATGGGCAGGACGCCCAGCGTGAGAAGGGTGAAGAGCGTATTGCGCGCGTTCAGGTAGCGGGCGCGATCCCGCAGGTCCTCCCCGGTGAGGAGGACCTGGGCCACCTTCACCCCGTGCGCGGCGAAGGCCTCCTCGTAGGTCCAGATGAGGGCCCCCTGCCCGATGGCAGCGGCCGCCTGTTTCAGCGGGATACTCCGCGGCCGCTCCTTGAGGTCAAGCCGGCCGACGCCGGCCACGATGGCTCCCGAGCTTACCAGCGCCACCTGCCGCCCCCTTTCCCGGCAGGCGTGGACCTGGGCCGCGAGCGACCGGATGGTCCCGGTATCCAGGGTGAAGGAGCCCCGGGAGAGGACTCCCGAGCCCACCTTCACGACGAGCCGGCGGACGCCCTGGAGGAGAGCGGGCCTATCCGGTAGCCGCGCGGGGGACGGGACGGGCATGGCGTTCCTCCCGGACCTCCTGGAGCAGACGGTACAGCCCTCGCCGGAGCGCGCCCACCCCCGCCCCCGTGGCCCCCGAGACCGGGAAACAGAGGATCCCGGCCGCGGCGCAGTGGGCGACCAGGCGGGCCAGGGGCTCCTCGTGCGGCAGGTCAATCTTGTTGGCGGCCACCACCCTGGGACGGTCGGGCAGGGCCCGGCCGGCAGCCGTCAGTTCCTCCTCGACGATCCGATAGGCGGCCACCGGGTCCGCCGCGGCCGCCTCAGCGCAGTCAATGACGTGGACCAGGATCCGCACCCGCTCGATGTGCCGAAGGAACTGGTGCCCGAGTCCCGCGCCGCGGGAAGCGCCGGCGATCAGCCCTGGGATATCCGCGATGACGTAGGAGGCCCCCGGCTCGAGGACGGCGACGCCCAGGTTGGGGGTGAGGGTCGTGAAGGGGTAGGGGCCGATCTTCGGGCGGGCGGCGGTGCACGCAGCGAGGAGGGTGGATTTGCCGCCGTTGGGGAGCCCCACGAAGCCGACGTCGGCCAGGAGCTTTAACTCGAGCTGGAGGGTCCGGGTCTCGCCTTTCTCCCCGGGCTCTGCGATCCGGGGCGCCCGCCGCGTGGGGGTGGCCATGCGGCCGTTGCCCCGGCCCCCGCCCCCACCTCGGGCCACGGCCACGCGCTCCCCGGACACCGCCAGATCCGCCAGGAGCTCGCCGCTGTCGGCGTCGGTAACCACCGTCCCCACGGGGACGCGGATGACCCAGTCGGCCCCCCGCTTCCCTTCGCGGTTGTTCCCCTGGCCGTGCCCCCCCCGCCCGGCCCGGTACTGCTGCTGGTACTTCTGGTCAATGAGAGTGCTCAGGGTCTCCGTCGCCTCGAGCAGGATGCTCCCGCCGTCCCCGCCGTCGCCCCCATCCGGGCCACCCCGGGGGACGTACTTCTCCCGGCGGAAGCTCACGCACCCTCGCCCGCCGTCCCCGGCCACGACGACGATGCGCGCCAGGTCAACGAACACGGCGGGCCGCTAGGGTTTGACGACCGTGACATTCACGAAGCGGCCCTGTCCCCCCCGGTGGGTAATCGAGACGACCCCCGCCATGCGGGCGAAGAGCGTGTCGTCCCGCCCGATGCCGACGTTCTCCCCCGGCTTGAAGCGGGTCCCCCGCTGGCGGACCAGGATGGCGCCCGCCGGAACGAGCTGCCCGCCGAAGCGCTTCATCCCCAGGCGCTTGCTGTGGGAGTCCCGCCCGTTGCGCGAGGACCCCACCCCCTTCTTGTGAGCCATGGCATCCCTCCAGGGTCGGGGCCGGCCCGACCGTTACCCTCTGCTGATCTCGGTGATCCGGACGGTCGTCTGCGCCTGCCGGTGCCCCTGGGTACGCCGGTACTTCTTCCGGCGCTTGAACTTGAAAACGATGACCTTCGGCCCCCGGCCCTGCCCCACGACCTCGCCCGCGACCGAGGCGCCGGCCACGGTGGGAGTCCCCACCGTCACCCGGTCCCCCTCCGCCACCAGGAGGACCCGGTCGAAGCGCACGGGGCTGCCCGCCTCGCCCCCGAGGCGCTCTACCTTCACGAGATCGCCGGGGCTGACCCGGTACTGCTTCCCGCCCGTCTCCAGGACCGCGTACACCGTCCCCTCCTCCGTGTCACCCCCGGGCACCGGTCACCCGCCGGGGCGCCCAAAACCAGTGCGCGGAGGCCGGCGCCTCCACGCGGGGAAGGCTGACTTTATAGCAGGCGCGCCGCCCGGTGTCAAGGACGAGGCGCCTGGCG
>JAKEHP010000373.1 GCA_022614955.1 Candidatus Methylomirabilota bacterium | reverse complement strand
GTTTCCGCCGACGTCGCTACAGTGCCGCGCCGTGTCGCAGGCCTGAGATTCTCATTGAGCAGTTACACTGAGATATTGACTGAGCTACAACACTGTGCGGGTTGGGCTCTGATGGGGACGACCCCAACCGCCCGCCTCCGGGCACACCTCTATTAGTAATGATTCGCCCCGGCGGTCGGCTGCGCAACAGGATCGGCGGGCGCGCCCTAGCCGCTGTTCACCACGGCGTACATCAGGGTCAGGTAATCGCGCAGGTGGCGGGTGATGAGGAAGCTCTGGCGGACATACTCCTTTGCGTCCTGCCCCATCTTCTCCCGCACGTCGGGGTTATTGAGCAGGTGCCGGATCCGAAAGGCCGCCCCCTCCACCGAGTTCACCGTGTAGCCGGTGACGTCATAGATGATCTGGGCCGTGATCCCGCCGGCCGCCCCCCCGATGACCGGTTTCCCCTTCCACATGGCCTCCGCCACCGTGAGCCCGAAACCTTCCTTGGTGGACTTCTGCAGGACGATGGTGGCTGCTCGCTGCAGGGCGTTGATGGCCAGATGGGCGTCCGGGGGCAGCTCCAGGGCGTGAATATCGGGGTCCTCGCCTGCCGCCGCCTGCACCTCGGCCAGCACCGCCTTGCCCTCCGGGTCATCCGCCGCACCTCCCCCCGCCAGGACCAGCCGGCAGTCGTTGTGTTTCTTCACGAGCCGGTAGGCGCGGATGACCCCCACCGGGTCCTTGAACCGGTCGAACCGGGAGACCTGGAGCAGGATCGGCTTATCCCGCGGGACATTGAGCCTCCCCAGGTGGGCATCCACCTCCGCTTCCGTCAGGTCCCGGTTCTTGTCCGAGAGGGGATCAATGGACGGGTAAACCAGGAACTGGGAGATGGGAAGGCGCTGGGCAAAGCGGGGGAGGGAGAAGACGGCCGCGTCGTACTTGACCACGTACTGACGGATGAAGTTCCACACCCGCCGGACGGGCTGGGAGGCGTCAATATGGCACCGCCAGATCCACTTCCCCACCGTCCGGTAGTCAATGAGGGCGGCCGGCTGGGGATCGTGGATGAGCATGACATTCGCATCGAGCAGCAGGCGCTTGGCGTTCTCCCGGTTGGTCTCCACGTAGGCGTCCAGCATCTTCTGGGTGATGGCCTGCTCGGTCCCCTGCAGCGCGTTGTGGAACGCCTTGGTGCAGGCGTAGAACTCGTCCGCCCCCTGGATCACCTCCCAGCGGGCCTGCACCCCCACCTCGTTCAGCATCGGGATGAGGCGGTGCAGGATCTCGGCCACCCCGCCCCCGTACTTGGTGGAGTTGACGTTCAGCATGGACGTCCCCTTCACCCGCTCGCTGAGGCGGTAGAGGAAGTCCACAGCCCCGGGCGGGGCCACCTCCCGGTAGTCCTCAAGCCGGACGGCCACGCCCATCTCCTCCCTTCGCCAGCGCCTCGTCCAGCAGGCTGAGCAACCGCGCCCGGAGCTGCTCCAGGCTGAACATGTACGGATCCGTGTTCCGGATGCGGTCCGCCAGCTCCTGGAGGCCCAGCGCCCCGCGGATCCAGAAGACGAAGTCCCCATCCCGCCGGTTGAGCCGCATCCGGGCCTCGAAGGCGTGGAAGTAGATGCTGCTGGCGTCCACGCTGGCCAGGGCGGCCCGGAACTCCTCCAGGGTCCGGGCGGTGAGGCCCGTCGGAACCGTGACGACCCGGGACTGGATGAAGTGGAAAGGCTCCCCGTACCCCACCCGGGGGATCATCTTCAGCCGGGTCAGATGGTCATCAATGATCGCGATAATCTCATCCCGGAGGGCCCCCAGGGAGTCGAAGTCGTAGGGGTCCAGGACCCCGAGCCGCTCCCCCAGCACCCGGTCCCGCACCTCGATCGCCGCCCAGTTCGCGAAATCGTTGGGGTAGGGTCCCAGGATGTACTTGTGCCGGAGGAAGTACTCGTGGGTGTGGTAGTAGACCGAGTCGAGCGGGACCTCCTCGAGGAGATCCAGGAGCTGCTTTTCATCCTCGGCCTTCTTCCCGAGGATCTGCCGCAGCTCCACGCAGCCAAAGAACTCGAACCCTTTCACTTCCGCCGCCTTCACGCCCCCTCCCCCCGGGCTCATCCCCCGCCAGCCCGCAGGCCGTCTCCTCCTGCCCCTCAGAACCACCACCGCTGCTGGAGGAAAAGGAGCCCGGTCGCCAGGGCCAGGGTGGGGATGGCCACCAGGGCGCCGGGCCCGATCCACTCCCGGAAGCCGAGGTGGATTCCCTCCTCCCGCTCCAGGATCCCCAGGGCCACGATGTTCGCCGTACTGCCGATCAGGGTCAGGTTCCCCAGGAGCGTGCCGCCGAAGAGCAGCCCCCACCAGAGCGGGGCGCTGTCCGCGCCGGTCCGCCCCAGGTCCTGGACGATGGGGATGAAGGTGGCGACCGCCAGGACGTTATCCATCACCGCGCTGAGTAGGCCGCTGCTCCAGGTCACCATCAGGAGGAGCGCACCGGGCCTCGCTCCAGTGGAGGCGAGCAGCCCGTCCGCGAGCCGGCCGGTGACCCCGACGAACCGGAGGGTGCCGGCGGAGGCAAAGAGGAGGAGGAAGAAGGTGAGCGTCCACCAATCCACGTGGCGCTCCACCAGGGCCCGGGCGCCCTCCCCCTCGAGGAGCAGAGCGATGCCGGCGGCGAACAGGGCGACCCCCAGCAGGAGGGCGTTCTTCTCCAGCCCCAGGAGTTCCTCCAGTCGGTGATGGGCAACCAACCCGAGGATCGTGCTGCCGAAAAGGACCGCGCCCACCGCCAGGTCCCGGAGGGCGATCGGCTCCACGTCCACGGCCGCCCCTCCCGCCTTTGCCATGCCGGCGTCGAGTTGGGCCAGGTCCCGGTGGAAGATCAGGAAGCAGAGAGGGATGGCCAGGGCGAGGGCGGCGGCCGCCACCGGGCTGGCGTACCGGAGGAAGTCCGGGAAGGTCAGGCCGGCGCGCAGGGCGATCATCACGCCGATCGGGTTCCCCACCACCGTCGCGCTGGAGCCGATGTTGGTGGCGAAGACCACCATCATAAGGAAGGGGACCGGCCGGAGGGAGAACCGCCGCGTGAGCTGGAACGTCACGGCCATCATGAACAGGATGGAGGTCACCTCGTCCACCAGGGCCGCCGAGAGGGCCGCGAGGACCATGAGGGCCCCAATCACCCGGTGCGCCCCGCCCCCCACGCCGCGGAGGATGGCCTCCGTCACCACCTCGAAGAACCGCCGCCGCTCCAGGAAGCCGATGACCACCATCATCCCCACCAGGAACAGGATGACGTCCAGGCCGGCGAACTCGATCAGGTGCGGGAG
>JAKEHP010000372.1 GCA_022614955.1 Candidatus Methylomirabilota bacterium | reverse complement strand
GTGCAGGGTGTCGGCGTAGGTCCGGGTGGCGAACCACCGGGACTTCCAGGTCTTGATCACCCCCAGCCGGAACCCTATCGGGTGGGTCTTCTGCCCCACGGTTCCCCCCTTACTCCCCCGGCGACGGCCGCTCGTCCAGGACGATGGTGATGTGAGACATCCGCTTATGGATGGGCGTGGCCCGCCCCATGGCCCGGGGCCGGGAGCGCTTGAGCACCGGCCCCTGGTCCACGAAGGCGGTCTTCACGTAGAGCCGGTCCGGATCCCGGACGCCGTGGTTGTGCTGGGCGTTGGCCAGGGCCGACTTTAGGACCTTCTCGATGATCCGCGCCGCCTGCTTCGGGGTAAATCGGACCGCCGCCAGCGCGGCGGTCACCTCCCGCCCTCGGATGAGGTCAATGACCCACCGGGCCTTCCGGGGCGGGACCCGGACGAACCTGGCGACCGCGCGCGCTTCCACGGGTGGCATGCTCCTACTTGAGCGCGGTGGACCGGGCCGTGTGGGCGCTGTGGCCCCGGAAGGTGCGGGTGGGGGCGAACTCCCCCAGCTTGTGCCCCACCATGTTCTCCGTGACGTAGACCGGGATAAACTTCTTCCCGTTGTGCACGGCCAGCGTGTGCCCCACGAACTCCGGAGTGATGGTCGAGCGGCGGGACCAGGTTTTCAGAACCTTTGTGTCCCGGCTCCGGTTCATCTCCTCGATCCGCTTCAGCAGCTTGGGCTCGACGTACGGTCCCTTCTTGACCGACCGTCCCATGCGCGGCTCCTACTTTCTGCGCTTGACGATATCTTTCGAGGACTGCACCCGCTTGCGCCGGGTCTTCCGCTCTACCTTCCCCCAGGGGCTGCAGGGATGCCGCCCCCCCGAGGACTTCCCCTCCCCGCCCCCCAGGGGGTGATCGTGGGGGTTCATGGCCACGCCCCGGACCGAGGGACGGATCCCCAGCCAGCGGGAGCGGCCCGCCTTGCCGATGGAGATGTTCTCGTGCTCCAGGTTTCCCACCTGGCCGATGGTGGCCATGCAGTCCAAGTGGACCTTGCGGACCTCCCCCGAGGGCAGCCGCAGGAGGGCGCGGTCTCCTTCCTTGGCGATGAACTGGGCGAAGGCGCCGGCCGAGCGGACCAGCTGGCCCCCCTTCCCCCGCCGCATTTCGATGTTATGCACGGTGAGCCCCACCGGGATGTCCCGGAGGGACAGGGCGTTGCCCACCCGGATGTCCGCCTCGGGCCCCGCCATCAGCTTGTCCCCCACCTGGAGCCCCTCGGGGGCCAGGATGTACCGCTTCTCCCCGTCGGCGTAGTGGAGGAGGGCGATCCGGGCCGACCGGTTGGGGTCGTACTCGATGGCCGCCACCTTCGCCGGGACCCCCACCTTGTCCCGCTTGAAGTCAATCAGCCGGTACATCCGCTTGTGGCCGCCGCCCCGGTGGCGGACGGTCATGCGGCCCCACATATTCCGCCCGCCCGTCTTGCGCGCGGGCTCCAGGAGCCCCTTCTCCGGCCGCCTCCTGGTGACCTCCTCGAAGGTCGGGACGGTCATGGAGCGCCGCGACGGTGTTACTGGCCGGTAGCTCTTGATCGGCATCCTGCTCCCCCGCCCTAGGTCCCCTCGAAGAACTCGATCGTTTGCCCTTCCTTCAGGGTGGCGATCGCCTTCTTCCAGTCGCTGGTGCGGCCCTGGAAGCGGCCGACACGCTTCGCCTTCCCGGACACGTTCACCGTGCGGACGGCGGTCACCGTCACGCCGAAGAGGGCCTCGATGGCCCGCTTGATCTCGATCTTGTTGGCCCGCCGGTCCACCTCGAAGGTGTACTGGTTCTGCTCCCGAAGCGCCGTGCCCTTCTCCGTGACCAGCGCCCGGCGAATGGTCCGGTGCGGGTCCATTACTGCCAGGCCTCCCCCACCAGGGCTATCGCCTCGCGGGTGAGGAGGAGCGTGTCGGCCTCGAGGATGTCATACACGTTCAGCCCGCGCGCCGGCAGGACCTTGACCGTCGGCAGGTTCCGGGCGGACTTCATCACCACCTCATCCTCCTGCGGGAGGATGACCAGCGCCCGCCCCCGCACCGCAAGCGTCTCCAGGAGGGCCCGGAAGGCCTTGGTGCTGGGCTTCTCCAGGCTCAGGGTGTCCAAGACCCGGATCGCCCCCACCTCCGCCTTCGCGCTCAGGGCCGCCCGCATCGCCTGCCGGCGCACCGCCCGCGGGAGCGCCAGGGCATAGGAGCGCGGCTTGGGGCCGAAGACGATCCCCCCGTGGCGCCAGAGGGGGGACCGGATGGTGCCGGCCCGGGCCCGCCCGGTCCCCTTCTGCCGCCAGGGCTTCCGCCCCCCGCCGCTCACTTCCGAGCGGGTCCGGGTGGAGGCGGTCCCCTGGCGCCGGGCGCTGCGCTGGAACCGGACCATCTGGTGCACCAAGTGATCCTGCGGGGGGGCGGCGAAGACGCCCTCGGGAAGGGCGACTTGATCCACCTTCACATTGTCCATGGTCAGGACATCCAGGACCCGGCCCATCGCCCACCCCTATCCGGCCTTGCTCACCGCCACCAGTCCCCCGCGGGGGCCGGGGACCGCCCCGCTGACCAGCAGCAGGTGCTTCTCCACCAGGACCTTCACCACCCGGAGCCCCTTCACCGTCACCCGGTCCCCGCCCATCCGGCCGGGCATGTGATGCCCCTTGAAGACCCGAGAAGGAAAGGAGGACGCCCCGATGGAGCCGGGCGCCCGGTAGAACATGGACCCGTGGCTGGCCGGCCCACCCCGGTAATGCCAGCGCTTCACCCCGCCCTGGAACCCCTTCCCCTTCGACACCCCGGTCACCTCCACCGTGTCCCCCTCGCTGAAGAGCGTCACGGTGAGGGTCTGGCCCGGCTCGTAGGGAGCATCCGGGGTGACCCGGATCTCCCGCAGGTAGCGCGTGGGGGCCACCTGGTGCTTGGCGAAGTGGCCCTGGAGCGGCTTCGTCACCCGCTTCACCTTGACCGGCCAATACCCGATCTGGATGGCATCGTAGCCGTCCCCTGCCGTTCGCTTGCGCTGCACCACGGGACAGGGCCCGGCGGCGATGACGGTCACCGGCACCGCCCGGCCGTCGGCGCTGTAGACCTGCATCATCCCCACCTTCGTCCCCAGCAGCCCGATCGGCATGAGCGTCGCGGCCTCGTTCATCGGTCTGGCCAGCTGAAGGGGCTTGCCCCTTCAGTCGTGGGGGGGAGGCAGCGACCGCAGGGAGCGTCGGAAGGGGGGCCCGCCCCCCTCCGAGAAACGCCGCGTGCCCCCCCTCACAGTTTGATCTCCACATCCACGCCGGCCGGCAGGTCGAGGCGCATGAGGGCGTCCACCGTCTGCGGGGTCGGCTGCAGGATATCCACCAGGCGGGCGTGGGTCCGGATCTCGAACTGCTCCCGGGACTTCTTGTCCACGTGCGGGGACCGGAGCACCGTATACCGGCTCATCCGGGTCGGGAGCGGGATGGGGCCGGACACCCGGGCGCCGGTGCGCTCCGCGGTGCTGACGATCTCCTTCGTGGACTGGTCCAGGATCCGGTGGTCGTACGCCTTCAGGCGGATCCGGATCTTCTGGTTCTCCATGGGCCTCTCGTGCCGGCGGCTGCCAGCGGCGCTTCCGTCCCCCGCCCGTGCCCTGTCCCGGGCGGATTCCTACCCCAGGATCTCGCTGATGACCCCGGCCCCCACGGTCTTGCCCCCCTCCCGGATGGCGAACCGGATCTCCTTCTCCATGGCGATGGGGGTGATGAGC
>JAKEHP010000371.1 GCA_022614955.1 Candidatus Methylomirabilota bacterium | reverse complement strand
GAAGGCATGCTCGGCCTGCCCGCCACGTTCGTGGCCGAGCGCCGGCTGGGGGAGCGGGCCGAGGCCCTGGCCGGGATTCTCGGGCTCGGCGACCTCCTCGACACCCGGGTGGCCGGCCTCCCCTACGGCGTCCTCAAGCGGGTCGAGCTCGGGGCCGTGCTGGCCACCGACCCCGACCTGCTCCTCCTCGACGAACCGACCTCGGGCATGGGCCCCGAAGAGGCCCACGCCTTCGGGTCCACGCTGCTCGAGCTGCGCCGGGAGTTCGATCTCACCGTGGTGATGATCGAGCACCACGTGCCGCTGGTGGCCCAGGTCTGCGACTACGTCTACTGCCTGAACTTCGGAGAGCTCCTGGCCGAAGGCACGCCGGACCAGGTTCGCTCCAACCCCGAGGTCATCCGGGCCTACCTCGGCCAGGAGGCCGAAGAAGTGCTGGAGGCCTCGTGAGCTTCCTCGAGATCGAGAACCTGCGGGTGGGCTACGGCTTCCCCGTCCTCATGGGGATCAGCTTCGCCGTCGAAGAAGGCGAGACGGCGGTGATGTTCGGGCTCAACGGCGCCGGCAAGACCACCACCGTGGCCACTGTCGCAGGGCTTCTCAAACCAGAAGAGGGGACGATCCGCTTCGACGGCACCGACGTCACGAAGATGTCGGCGTACCCGGCGAGCGAGACCACCCCCTCCTGGATCCGGGCCCCGCCGCTGTCGTTCAGGCCGATGATGGGGGCGCCCACCTTCACCGCCTGGTCCATGATCTTGCAGATCTTCTGGGCGTAGGCCTCGGAGAGGGAGCCCCCGAAGACCGTGAAGTCCTGGGCGAAGACGTGGACCAGCCGGCCGCCAATCTGGCCGCTGCCGGTCACCACGCCATCGCCCGGGATGTGCTGCCCGTCCATCCCGAAATCCCGACACCGGTGGGTGACGAGCATGTCAGTCTCGATGAAACTCCCCTTGTCCAGGAGGAACTCCAGCCGCTCCCGCGCCGTGAGCTTCCCGGCCCGGTGCTGGCGCTCCACCCGCCCCCGGCCACCCCCCGCGAGCGCCGCCTCGCGCTGTCGCCGGAGCTCCTCCAGTTTCTCCTCGATTCCCATCCCGCCCCCCGGGACCCGTCGAAATGCGTGTTGACCGCGGCTTACGTTACCAGCCCGGCCGCCAAAAAGCAACGGGCTGTACTCGTCCAGTAGATCAGTGACACTCCATCTGCCCTCGCCGAGCGCGATGCTGGCGGAGGAACTGCTGGGGCGTGAGG
>JAKEHP010000053.1 GCA_022614955.1 Candidatus Methylomirabilota bacterium | reverse complement strand
TCCTGGTAGCCGAGGCGGACGAGAGCGACGGCTCGTTCCTGAGACTGTCGCCCACCATCGCCGTGGTGACCACCGTGGACGAGGAGCACCTCGACTACTACCGGGACCTGGAGCACATCAAGGAGACCTTCCTCCAGTTCATCAACAAGGTCCCCTTCTACGGCTCGGCGGTCCTCTGCCTGGACCAGGAGAACATCCAGGCCCTCCTCCCCCGGGTGGAAAAGCGGTTCGTCACCTACGGCCTGAAGGGGCAGGCCGACCTGATGGCCCGGGACATCACCCTGAAGGCCATGCGGTCGGAGTTCACGGTCCTGCGGCATCACGAGCCGCTCGGGTCCCTCCGCCTGCAGGTCCCCGGCCTGCACAACGTGTACAACGCCCTGGCGGCGGTGGCGGTGGGACTCGATCTGGAGCTCGCCTTCCCGGTCATTCGGGAGGGGCTGGAGGAGTTCACCGGGGTGGACCGGCGATTCCAGATCAAGGGAACGGTCCGGGACATTCTGGTGGTGGATGACTACGGCCACCATCCGGCCGAGATCCAGGCCACGCTGGCGGCGGCAAAGGCAGGGTTCGACCGGCGGGTGGTGGTGCTCTTCCAGCCCCACCGCTACACCCGGACGCAGAAGCTCCTGCGGGAGTTCTTCACCGCCTTCTACCAGGCGGACGTCCTGCTCGTGACGGAGATCTACGCGGCCGGGGAGGCGGTGATCCCGGGCGTGAGCGGCCGGCAGATTGCCGAGGGTGTCGCCCGGCACGGCCATCGGGACGTCACCTTCGTCCCCGACAAGGGGGAACTGGCGGGGGCGGTCCTCAACCGCCTGGTGCCCGGGGACCTGGTTCTGACGCTCGGGGCGGGGGACATCGCGCGGGTGGGGGAGGAGATCCTGGAGCGGCTGCAGGCGGCCGAGGCGTAGCCGGGGTGCCATGCCGGGGATGGTGGCCATGGGGATCCCGCGGGGGGCGCTGGAGCAGGTCGTGGAGGGAGAGATTCTCTACGACGAGCCGATGAGCCGCCACACCTCCTACAAGATTGGCGGCCCCGCTGACGTGATGGTCTGCCCCCGCTCGGCGCAGGGCATCCAGACCGCCCTTCGGACCGCCCGGGAGTACGGGGTCTCGGTCTTTATCCTGGGGGGCGGCTCGAACCTCCTGGTCCGGGACGGTGGGATCCGGGGGCTGGTCCTGAACCTGTACGGCACCCTGAAGGAGATGCGGGCGGAGGGGGAGGAGGTGACTGCGGGAGGCGGGGCGAAGGTGACGGCCCTGGTGAACTTTTGCGCCCGGCGCGGCCTGGCCGGGCTGGAGCCGATGGCCGGGGTGCCGGGGAGCGTTGGGGGCGCGGTGAAGGGAAACGCGGGGGCCTTCGGGGCCACCATCTCGGACCACCTGGCGGCGGTCCGGGTCCTGGAGCTGACGGGGGAGGAGCGGGTCCTGAGCCGCGAGGCGCTCCGCTTTGCCTACCGGCAATCCTCCCTCACGGAGGAGGAGGTGGTGGTCAGCGCCGCGTTCCGGCTCCGCCGGGACGACGCGGCGGCCCTGCAGCAGAAGGTGGCCCGGATCCTGGCGGAGCGGAAGGCCAAGCAGCCGGTGGAGTGGCGCTCCGCCGGGTCCGTGTTCAAGAACCCGCCGGGGAACTTCGCCGGTCGCCTCATCGAGGGGGCGGGGCTCAAGGGGACGCGGGTGGGCGACGCCATGATCTCCCCCAAGCACGGCAACTTCTTCCTGAACCTGGGACGGGCCACCGCCCGCGACGTGCTGGCCCTCATCGCGTTAGCCCAGGAGCGGGTTCGGGAGCAGAGCGGCATCTCGCTGGAGCTGGAGGTGCGGGTGGTGGGAGAACCGTGAGGGGGACCGGACGGTCGAGGGTGGGGGGCGGGGCCCGCACGCGCCGGCCCGGCCGCCGCCCGGGGTCACCCCCCCGGTTTCTCCTCTTTGGCCTCAAGGTGGGGGTGGGGCTCCTCCTGGGCGTGGCCTGCCTCCTCTGGGCCCGGACGGGTCTCCAGCACCTGCGCCGGCTCCCGTACTTCGCAATCACGAAGGTAGCCGTGCGGGGCAACGCGCAGGTGGGGACGGCGGAGATCGTGGCCAGCCTGGGTCTCCGCCCCGGGACCAGCATCCTGGATCCGGACCTGGCCGAGCTGCGCCGGCGCCTCCTCGCCAACCCCTGGATCCGGGAGGCCCGGGTGACGCGCCGTCTCCCGCCGGCGCTCGAGGTGACGGTGTGGGAGCGGACGCCCGAGGTTCTCCTCGTGGGGGAGCGTTCCTACCTGGCGGCGGGGGACGGGGTCATCCTGGCGGAGGCGGCGGGTGCCGCCCCGCCCGCGCTGCCCCGGGTCGTCCTCTCCGGCGGGCGGTACGCCCCCGGGGACCGGGCCCCCGGCGAGACGGTCCCGCGCGCCCTGGCCCTGTGGCGGACCCTCGCGGAGTCCCCGGCCACCCGGGGGGAGCGGCTCCAGGGAATCCGCTCGGAGCGCGGCGGGACCTTTACGGTCCAGACCGAACGGGGCGTCCTCCTCCGGGTACGCGGGGAGGACGCGGAGCGGCAGCTCAACCGCCTGGCGGCGGCGATCCGGCACGCGGGGACGTCGCTCCAGGCCTACGAGGCGGTGGACCTCCGGTTCGGGGACCGCATCGTGCTCAGGGCCGGGGCCCAGAAGGGAGGGTAGCAGGTGGGACGGGAGAACGGCCTGGTGGTCGGCCTCGACGTCGGGACCACCAAGATCTGCGCCACCGTGGCCGAAGGGAACGGGGACGGGGGGATGGATATCATCGGCATCGGCACCGCCCCGTCCCGCGGCCTCCGGAAGGGGGTCGTGGTCAACATCGAGACGACCGTGGACTCCATCAAGCGGGCGCTGGAGGAGGCGGAGCTCATGGCCGGCGTGGACATCCACGCCGTCTTCGTGGGGATCGCCGGGGGCCACATCAAGGGGCTGAACAGCCGGGGGGTCATCGCGGTGTCGGGGAAGAACCGAGAGGTCACCGCGCGGGACGTGGAGCGGGTGATTGACGCCGCCAAGGCGGTGGCGCTCCCCGTGGACCGGGAGGTCATCCACGTCCTGCCCCAGGAGTTCATCATTGACGAGCAGGGCGGGATCAAGGAGCCGCTGGGGATGAGCGGCGTCCGGCTGGAGGCGGAAGTCCACATCGTGACCGGGGCCGTGACCTCCGCCCAGAACATCATCAAGTGCTGCAACCGGGCCGGACTGGAGGTCCAGGACATCGTCCTGCAGCAGTTGGCCTCCAGCCTCTCCACCCTCACGCCGGACGAGCGGGAGCTGGGGGTGGTCCTGGTGGACATCGGGGGCGGGACCTCCGACATCGCCGTCTTCGTGGAGGGGAGCATCTGGCACACGGCGGTCCTGGCCATCGGCGGGGACCAGATCACCAACGATATCGCCATCGGGCTCCGCACCCCGGTCCACGAGGCGGAGGAGATCAAGAAGAAGCACGGGTGCGCCCTGGCCTCGCTGGTCCCGGGGGACCAGACCCTGGAGGTCCCCAGCGTCGGCGGCCGCAGGCCGCGCGTGCTCTCCCGCCAGACCCTCTGCGAGGTCATCCAGCCCCGGGTGGAGGAGATCTTCTCCCTGGTGAACCGGGAGGTCCGCCGGGCGGGGTACGGCGAACACTGCGCCGCTGGCATGGTGGTCACGGGCGGCGCCTCCATCATGGAGGGGGTGCCGGAGCTGGGGGAGCAACTGCTCGACATGCCGGTGCGCCGGGGGATCCCGACGGGGGTGGGGGGACTGACGGACGTGGTGGCCTCCCCCATCTACGCCACCGGGGTGGGCCTGGCCCTCTACGGCGCGCAGAACCGCCACCAACGGAAGTTCCGGCGGGTGGCGGAGCACGCCATATTCAATCGGGTGGCGGAGCGGATGAGGGAGTGGTTCGGGGAATTTTTCTAAGGTCCTGGCGCGCGCCGCGGTGGCGCTGGCCGAAGGGAGGTCCGAGGATGCCCTTCCATCTCGAAGAGGAACCCGAGCGGATGGCCCGGATCAAGGTCATCGGGATCGGGGGGGGCGGCAGCAACGCGGTGAACCGGATGGCCGCCTCCAGCATGACCGGCGTGGAGTTCATCGTGATGAACACCGACGCCCAGGCCCTGAAGGCGTCCCCCGTGACCACGCGGCTGCAGATCGGCGAGAAGCTGACCCGCGGCCTGGGGGCCGGCGCCAACCCAGAGGTGGGGCGGCGCGCGGCCGTCGAGGACACCGACAGGATCCTCAGCCTCATCGAGGGGGCCGATATGGTCTTCCTCACAGCCGGGCTGGGAGGCGGGACCGGGACCGGCGCGGCTCCCATCGTGGCGAACCTCTCCAAAGAACTGGGGATCCTGACGGTGGGGGTGGTCACCAAGCCGTTCCAGTTCGAGGGAAAGGTGCGGGCGGCGCAGGCGGAGCGGGGGCTCCAGGAGCTGAAGGAGAAGGTGGACACCCTCATCACCATCCCCAACCAGCGCCTGCTGAACGTGGCGGAGCGGCACACCACCTTCCTCGAGGCGTTCCGCCTGGCGGACGATGTTCTGCGCCGGGCGGTCCAGGGCATCTCGGACCTCATCATCGTCCCCGGACTCATCAACCTGGACTTCGCCGACGTGCGCACCATCATG